>NZ_BAAAIZ010000111.1:0-3085 GCF_039526425.1 Streptomyces thermospinosisporus | reverse complement strand
GCCGCCCGCCCTCCGGCCAGCCGCCGGGCCCAGGCGGTTATGCCGCCGCGCCTGCGCGGGGCGGCGGGGGACGGGGCCGTGCCGGTGGTGGCGGTGGTGCGGGCGGTGGGGGTGCCCGGGTGGGTGTCGTTCCGGGTGCCGGTGGCGGGGGCGCCTGCGGCGGACGGGTGTCCGGGGTCCGCGGAGCTGTGGCCTCGCTCGTCGACGGCATGGGGCCGGCCCGTGTACGTGCCGGTCCCGCTCCCGGTCGCCTCCCGCGGGCCGGCCGGGTGACCGGCGGGCCCGCCGAAGCCGTGCGGCGCCTCGGCGCCCGGGGCCGTCCCCTCCGGGGCCCGGTCGTGCCGTGCGCCTCCGGGCACCGGGGCACCGGCGTCCGGGCTCTGCTCCGTCCGCCCGGAGGCCCGGCGGCTCTTCGGCGGGCGCGGGGGCCCGGGGCGGGACTCGACGTCCGGGGCGCCGCCCTGGGGCGGGACCTCGGTCCGGACGCCCGGGACGCCGGTGGCGTGGCCGGTGGGGCCCTCGGGGGCCCCGGTTCCGTGCGGTCCGTGCGGTCCGTGCGGTCCGTGCGGTCCGTGCAGTCCGTGCGGGCCGTGCGGTCGGTGCAGTCCGTGCGGGCCGGGCGAGCCGCCGACGCGGACGTGGCCCTCGCTGTCCGGGGCCGTGGGCGTACGGGCCGCCGGGCCCCCGGACGGAGTGAGGCGCAGCGCCGACTCGCCTATGCGCAGCAGGGCGCCCGGAGGGAAGCGGACCGGGCGGGGCCCCACCCGCCGTCCGTCCAGCGTGGTGCCGTTGGTGGAGCCGAGGTCGGCGACCGAGACCCGGCCGTCCGGGGCGACCGTGACCGCGCAGTGCAGCCGGGAGACGTCCGGGTCGTCCAGCGGCACGTCGGCGTCGGCGGAGCGCCCGATGCGGATCTCGCCGCCGTGCAGCAGATGCACCCCGCCCGCGTCGGGACCGGCGACCACATGGAGCCGGGTCGGGGCGTCGTCCAGCTCGGGATGCGGCTCGGGCACGCCCGGGGCGCCCACGGCCAGCACCGCGCCGTCGATCAATGGCGGCTCGCCCAGGGTGCAGCGCTGCGCGTCCAGCCGCTGCTCGCCCGCGTACAGCACGGGTGCGCCCGAGGAGCCCTCACCGCCGGGGACCGCGGAGGCCAGCGCCGAGGCGACCGCGGCCAGTGCCGTGCCCGCGGGCGCCGTGACCAGGACGTCGCGGCGTGTGACCCGGTCCCGCGCGGAGGCGGCCGGACCCAGCGGGTCTACGACGGTCAGCCGGATCTGCATCGCCGTCAGCGGTCCCTTCTGCGCGGGCGCGGAAAAGCCCCCCACCCCGCACGAGCACGTCGGCCAGTACTGCCCCGCATCCTCGCACCTGACACCGACAACGCGCCCGCCGCTCCGCAACAAGTGATCTTGATTGGTCGGCTCTGCCCGCAAAAGTGCCTGGCAACGGCGGCCCGGGCGCCCGATTGAGATCGGTCACGTCCGTTTTCGGCAACCGGGAGACCGAGGTGAGCGTCTTTCCTTCGAACAGAAGCGGGATCGTGTACGTAAGACCCACAGAATGACGACAGCCCGGTCTCGCGCACCTCGGCACAGGGGGCGTCCGCATAGCTGCGTCGTCCGCCCGGAGGGCGGGGCAGGCGCGGCTATGCGGACACCCCCTAGAGTGGGTCGGACGGCAGTAAGGCCAGTAGGGCAAGGCAAGCAGCAGGGAGCGCGTGACGTGCGGCCAGTCGGCAGCAAGTACCTCCTCGAGGAGCCGCTCGGTCGCGGCGCCACGGGCACCGTATGGCGTGCGCGCCAGCGGGAGACCGCGGGTGCCGAGGCGGCCGTGCCCGGACAGCCCGGCGAGACCGTCGCGATCAAGGTCCTCAAGGAGGAGCTCGCGAACGACGCCGATGTGGTGATGCGCTTCCTGCGGGAGCGCTCCGTGCTGCTCCGGCTGACCCATCCCAACATCGTCCGGGTCCGCGACCTGGTGGTCGAGGGCGACCTGCTGGCGCTGGTCATGGACCTCATCGACGGTCCCGACCTGCACCGCTACCTGCGCGAGAACGGCCCCTTCACGCCGGTCGCCGCCGCCCTGCTCACCGCGCAGATCGCGGACGCGCTCGCCGCCAGCCACGCCGACGGCGTGGTCCACCGCGACCTGAAGCCGGCCAACGTCCTGCTCAAGCAGGAGGGCGACCGGCTGCACCCGATGCTCACCGACTTCGGCATCGCCCGCCTCGCCGACTCGCCCGGCCTCACCCGCACCCAGGAATTCGTGGGCACGCCCGCGTACGTCGCGCCCGAGTCGGCCGAGGGACGCCCGCAGACCTCCGCCGTGGACATCTACGGCGCCGGCATCCTGCTGTACGAGCTGGTCACCGGCCGCCCGCCGTTCTCCGGCGGCTCCGCGCTCGAGGTGCTGCACCAGCACCTGAGCGCCGAACCGCGCCGGCCCTCCACCGTCCCCGACCCGCTGTGGACGGTCATCGAGCGCTGCCTGCGCAAGAACCCCGACGAGCGCCCCAGCGCCGAGAACCTCGCCCGCGGCCTGCGCGTCGTCGCCGAGGGCATCGGCGTGCACGCCGGCACCGCGCAGATCGCCGCCGCCGAGAACGTCGGCGCGCTGCTCATGCCCGACCCGGCCCCCGCGCCGGTGCCCGGCTCGTCCGGCTCGTCCGGCTCGTCCGGGGATGCCGACCCGACGCAGGTGCTGCCGCAGGGGGCCGGCTCCTACGACCCGAACGCCGCGACCAGCGTGCTGCCGCAGACCGGCGGCCCGTCCGGGCCCTCCGGCCGGTCCGGCGCGGCCGACCCGACGGCCGTCATGCCCCCGGTGCCGCCGGGGCCGCCCGGCGGCCAGGCGCCCGGGCCCGAGGAGCCGCACCCCTGGCAGACCCAGCTGCGCGCGGCCCGCGACCGCAACGAGCAGACCCAGGTCCAGTACCTCGACCCCAGCCAGGACCCGCTGCGCCGCCGCCCCCAGCGGCAGGTCGCGCGGCCCCAGCAGCCCCCGCAGCGGCGCCCCCAGCAGCAGCCGCCGGCCGGTTACGGCTACCCGCCGCAGCCGCAGCGCTACGCAACACCGGCATCGC
>NZ_BAAAIZ010000110.1:0-58643 GCF_039526425.1 Streptomyces thermospinosisporus | reverse complement strand
TCCCGACACCTACGCACACCAGCCCACCCGACGTGCAGTTTTCACGATGCACACCGCCCATAGAGCGGTTCTCCATGTGGTGTTGCGGTGCGACGGTGACGCGATTCGACGGCTGGCTCGTCCCCGTACTGGTCAGCGCGGGGACGAGCGAGAGAAGTCGAGTTCGCAGGGTGGTGGGTGCTGCTGGGAGCCTCAGAGGGCGTTGGCGGGTTCCTTGTCGGGCTCGGCCCGCCACTGGCTGGCGGCCTGGTCGAGTTCGGCCTGCACCCGGTCCTTGATCCGGGTCAGGCGGTCCTTGCCGATGCGGTAGCCGGCGTCTCGTATCGCCGCCTCGATGTTGCGGCGTGACGCGCGGCCTCCGCGTCCCAGCGGTGCCGTGCGGGCGAGGGCGAGGAGTTCGTCGAAGGTGACGTCGCGTTCGTGGCCCTCTGCCGTGGCGAGCGGTTTCCGAGCCTGCGGCACATTGGCGGCGTCCCGCACCACGTCGCGGGGGCGACCGGCCACATCGGGCATCTCTGCTTGCTCTGGCAGACCGGCGTTGCCCTCGGATGACGGAGTCGGCTCGGCGTAGTCGGTGTGGTTGTGGCCGTAGCCAGGGGCGTTGTGGCTCTTTGTGGTGGCGACCTCTTGAACGTGGCGTGTGGGGTGGCGGCGGATGACCAGGTCAAGGTGGACGGCTCCGGCCAGTGCCAGCGGGGCGATGGCTGACAGGGCGCCGACGGTGACGTCGTCCAGGTGGAGCCCGGTGGTGTGAGCCTGCTGGTTGAGGCGGACGGCATGCAGGGCGTTGGCCCAGATGCTGGTGATCGTGGCGATGCCGACGAGTGCCCAGACGTACAGCCGGGAGCGCCAGGGTGCGGTGCGCAGGATGAGCAGGGCGGCGACGCCGATGGCGATGAAACCGTCGATCACCAGGGGGAAGGCGTACGTGAGGATTCCGCGGACGTGGATGGCGACGGCCATCTGCCGCAGAGCGTCGTAGGAGAGGGCGAAGCCGATCGTGCCGACCAGGGCGACCCCGAGGCGGATCGCTGCGGTCAGTACTGGCGAGGGAGCTTGGGCGGTGCGTGAAGGCAAGCGGGGTACTCCAGGCGGGGAGCGGGTGCCATGGGCACCGAGTGAGGCTGGTGGGAGGGGGTGCGCACTCGTCGCACTCGTCGCGTGCCTGGTCACAGCAGGTACGGAAGGTTGGCGTGATACGAGTGGACTCGTCACGGCGACGACACTCGTCGCGGGGCTGACCTGCGACGCGACGAGTGCGACGAGTCTTTACGAGTGCAGGCCCGGGCCGGGGGCGGTGCTCTCGTCGCCGCTGTCGGGCGTCGGCTCCTCGGGGCAGTAGCGGGCCCAGGCGTCGGCGAAGCGGAGGCGGGCGAAGCCCTTGGCCTGCCGGCCGCCTTCAAAGCGGTGAGTGGCGGCCTTGATATCGAAGTCCTTGAGGAGGATGCCCAGGTGGCGTGGGCTCAGGCCGGCGGTGCCGTACTCGGCCCACGGCGCCTCCTGGTCCTTGAGGAGTTCGTCCAGCAGGTCCCGGGTGCGCATGATGTCGGGATCACCGCAGCGTGCGAAGGCGCGCCGGATGTCCTGCAGCAGGCGGGTCTTCAGGTTCGACTCGTCGTCCTTGCCTGCCTCGGCCGCGCACATGGACGCACACGCGGCGCGGGCCTCCTCGGGCCAGGTGCCGCCCGCCAGTTCCGCGACGATTACGAGCGGTTCCCAGGTGTCTGCCGCCCGGTCCTGCACCGGCATCGGCGGTACCAAGTCCGCTGCGGGTGTCCATCAGGGGGCGCAGCCAGGCGGTCAGCCGGTCGCGCAGGCCGTGCAGGGTCGGGATGTCGCGGCGGGAGCGGAACTGCTCGACCCGCTCACCATCCTTGCGGCGCTGCATGCGGATCACCACCGCCCGGTCCATGACCGTGTCCGGTAGATCCCCGATGCCGGCGAGCGCTGCCATGGCGAAGGTGGGGAACGCCTGAGGCTTGTGCTCGGGCCCGGAGATGCGCAGGGCGGGCCGGTTGCGCTGGTGGCCGGCATTGAGCAGGCCGCGCAGCTCCTCGTTCTTCTCGGCGGCCTTGATGCTGCCGAAGATGGTGTCGGCCTCGTCCACCAGCAGGGTGGGCGGGTCATCGCCGATGGCGCGGAAGACGACCGCCGGGCTGGTGTTGACCGTGATCAGCGGCTCGCGCACGGTCTCCGTGATCACATCCAGCAGGCGGGACTTGCCGCACCGTTTCGCCGGTCCGACCACCGCGAGACGAGGCGCGTGCTGGAGGGCGGGCTGGATGTGCGTGGCCGCGACCCACAGTGTGACGGCGGTCAGCGCCTCGCTGCTGGGCAGGATCACGTACCGGGCGATGGCTTCCCGCAGCTCGTCCAGCAAGGCGGCGCCCTCTGGAGCCTGGGGCGGCTTCTCGTCCTCGGCGGGCGAGGGTTCGGGTATTGCGGGAGCTGCCTGGCCGGGGACGGCGACGGGCGGCCAGGTGGGCGTCGGGGATGCGGTAGGGGTGGTGGAGGACGTAGGTTCGTCCACAGGCGTTCCTCCCTGGTGGGCCGGACGGGCAAGGCCCGGCCCACCGGATCGGTCAATTCAGGGGCGATGGGGCAGGGACTGTGCGGCTCTCGGCGGTGGCTCGCCGAGAGCCGTTTCGCTGTCCCTGAAAGGGCGGCGTCAGACCACGAGGTCGTACGTGGCCTGGGCGTTCAGCCAGGCGTCCACCTCGTGCCAGCGGTAGCGCAGGTGGCGGCCGACCTTGTGCACGTTGGGGCCGACGCCCCGGTACTTCCACTGGTAGAGGGTCTTCACCGGCACCCCGAGGTAGGTGGCGACCTCCGCAGGGGTGGCCAGCGGGCCGCGCTGGGCAGCTGCGGTGGCGACAGGGACGTTGGTACCGCGGGGAGAGGTCTTCGGCACAGGGCTCCTTTTCGGTGTTGAACAACGGGCCTGCACAACACAGCCACACCGCCCAGGGAAAAGTCCAGAGTTAGTTCTGAAACTCTGTACTAGTTCTCTCGGCGTGGCCGGGGGAGACCAAACAGTAAGGGTGGATCCCCGGTTGCCGAAATCGCTCCCGCAGAGCCTGGAATTTTTCTGTGGCGCAACGGCTGGCAGAGGGGTCGGAATCCGATACCTCCGCAGCTCAGAGATAGCGCCCAGCAGTCATCAGTGGCGCGGTCAGCCTACCGGACACTATGGCTGATAGTCGCTCAAATCGCCCATCTCCGTGACGCGGAGGGAAGATAGCACGGCCTCTCCGCTGAAAAGGCTCGTGATGTACCGGAATTCGGCGAGACGAACACCACTTCGCCCCCGGGCGACTTTTATAGAGTTTAAGAACCAACTCTTGCCATGACGGCCGGATGCAAGTTACAGCTACCTGTCATGGCAACCCGACCTGTCGAAATAGGCCCCGCCGGCCTCCACACCGCCCGCGCCATCGAGCACCTACGCCTCGTGCGCAGCCTGACCCAGCACCAGCTCGCCGCCCGCTGCACCGCGCTGGGCCGCCCGATGTCCAACACCGCCCTCAGCCGAATCGAACGCGCCCACCGACGCTGCGATGTCGACGACCTCGTCGCCATCGCCACCGCGCTCGGTGTTCCTCCCATGGCCCTGCTCCTGCCGCTCCCGTCGGTGTCCAGTAATGACCGGAGGGGGTGCTAGTTGGCGCGGGTCTGGATTGAGGACCGCATCGGGCACGGGACGTACGTACGGGCCGTGGCGGAAGCCAAGCGGGCGGGCCGTACGCCGCCGGGGCGGTACCGCGTGCGCTGGTACGACCCCGATGGCAAGCCGAAGATGAAGACCTTCGCCCGCAAGGTCGACGCCGAGGCGGAGCGGACAAGGATGGAGTCCCGTCTCAACGACGGCTCCTACCGCGATCCCGCAGCCGCACGCGTGAAATTCGCAGAGGTGGCGGAGTCCTGGCTGGCCGCGCAGATCCATCTCAAGCGTTCGACCCGGGGCCGCTATCGCGGCGTTCTCGACGTCCACGTGATCCCCAGGTGGGGCACCACACCGTTGGACCGCATCCACTTCGAGGACATCGCCGAGTGGCTCGCGGACCTGCTGTCCGGCGAGGCGGCAGGCGGCAGGAAGCTCAGCCCTCGGTCGGTCCGCAAGGCGTACGTCGTCCTCAGCCGCGTTGTCGGCTACGCGGTCAAGGCTCGTCGTCTGGCGGTCAACCCGGCTGTCGGCGTGCCCTTGCCGAAGGCGGCGCCGGCCGACCACGTGTACCTCGATGACATGCAGGTCGACGCGCTGGCCAACGCGTCGGGCGCCTACCGGGTGTTCATCCTGCTGCTGGCCTACACCGGCCTGCGGTGGGGCGAGGCGTCCGCGCTGAAGGTGGGTCGCGTGGACCTGGACGCCTGCCGAGCGCACATCGTCGAGGCGTACGCCGAGGACAACGGCAAGCTCTACCTCGACACCCCCAAGAACCACGAGCGCCGGTCGGTACCGATCCCGCGGTTCCTGGCAGAGGAGTTGAAGCCCCACCTCCAGGGCCGGGGAGATGAGGAGTTGCTCTTCACCGCCCCTCAGGGAGGCCCGCTGCGTGCCCGTAACTTCCGTCAGCGGTTCTTCGCGCCGGCGGTCGTGAAGGCCGGGCTGGGGCACCTCAAGGTCACCCCGCACAAGCTGCGTCACACGGCGGCCTCGCTCGCCATCGCCAGCGGCGCGGACGTCAACGTCGTACAGACGATGCTGGGCCACAAGTCCGCGACCCTGACGTTGGACACGTACGGCCACCTCTTCCCGGACCGTCTGGACGAGGTGTCGAAGAAGATGCACAAGCGCCGCGCCAAGCAGTTGGCCAAGGCGAAGGCCAAGCTGGAGAAGGCGGAGAGGAAGGCTCGCGAGGCCGCCGAGACGGTGGCAGCCCTGGAGGAAGACGCCGCGTGATGTGTGCCTAATCCGTGCGGGGGAGCCGTAGTCGAAGGGGCCGCCCCACCACGCTTTTGCGGTGGGGCGGCCCCTCGCCGCTCCCTCGGATCAGATGCCGCGCGGTCGGCGGCCTTCCTGCCAGGCCCCGTCAATCGCTGCAGCGGCCGTGTCTCCAGCCAGCTGCTCGATCTCCTCGGGAACCTCCCGCTCGTCGAGCACAAAGAGCCGGCCACCGACGAGCTGGGTGGTCGCCTTCCAGCCGAGACGACGCCCCGCCTCCCGAGCGGCACGCCGGACGTCCTTGAGCTCGCCCATCTCCGCGAGATCGTCGCTGCTCAGGATCAGATGCCCGTAGTAGCCCTGGTACTCGGGCTTGAGCGCGGCCCGCATCAGCGACTCAAGGCGGTCGATCAACTTCTCGTGCCGGCGCCGGGCCAGATCATCCTTGACGGGCATCCTGCCAGCTCCCCACCGTCCGCGCGCATGGCATGTGTGCCATATGTGTGCTGCAAGCGCAGGAGCCCTCCCGTCCGCTGGACGGAAGGGCTCCTGACCTGGTGCTTTGCTGTGCCCCCGGCAGGATTCGAACCTGCGACACCCGCTTTAGGAGAGCGGTGCTCTATCCCCTGAGCTACGAAGGCAGGGCCTGGTGGTGGCCTGTGGTCGTGGAGGACCACAGGCGTCAGGGTACCGGATCGGGCGCGGTGGGGGCTGGGGGTTATGGCAGCAAGATCGGGAGAGGGTGGCCTCGGGGGCAGGGGTGATGGGCGGGCGCGTCAGTCGTCCAGGGCTTCGTCTCGGGATACCCGTATGCGGTAGTGGTCGCCGGGGCGGGGGGCCTGGGGGGCGTGGGCCGCCGGGCGGTTGTCGTTGCCGTGGTCTGCTGCCGGTGCTGCCGGTGCTGCCGGTGCTGCCGGTGCTGCCGGTTCCACGTTCGCTTCCGCGGCCGTGTCCGGCTCGGCCACGACGGTCACTCGTATGCCCGCCTTGCGGTCGATGAAGGTCTGGCCCTTGCGGAAGGGGGCGTCGGAGAGTTCGGCGTGGACGTTGGGGCTGCGGGTGCAGCCGCCGCTTTCGCGGCGGGCGTCGTAGACCCTGATGGGGCCCATGCCGGTGTCGACGTTGGCGTCGACCTTGTAGATGAGGACGCCGGGGCGGCAGACGGCCTCGTCGTTGCCGGCCCGGGTGCGGATCTCGACGGCGTAGCCGGTGCGGTCGTCGAGGGGGATGAAGACGAGCTTGGGGCCGCCGCGGTGGGCCAGCGGGGTGAGGGTGTAGTCGCGGGTGCCCGCCTCGGCCGCGCAGTGGACCTGGGACGCGTCCAGCCAGCCCAGCTTCCACTTGTGCCAGGCGAGGTAGTCGTTGTTGGCGCCCCAGTCCTCGCTCATGATGTCCCAGTGGCCGACCGCGCCGCCGCCCTCGGCGGTGTAGAGGTCGGGCAGGCCGAAGACGTGGCCGTTCTCGTGCGGCAGCACGCGGTACCCGGTCTGTCCGTAGGTGCCGGAGCCGTCGTCCTGGCGGGAGTAGACGAAGGAGGCGTTGGCGACGGGGACGCCGTCGGCGGTGGGGGCCTGGTTGTTGCCGGCGAAGGTGACGGACAGCACCGTGTCGAGGGCGGAGGGGCCGGCGTTCGGCGTCACCAGCACGTTCAGCACGTCGTACTCCTGGAAGTCCACCTCGGGGTCGGCCACCTCCACGATGTCGCGCACCAGGTCGCGGTAGCCGGGGTCGAAGGGGGCTCCCCGCTCTATCCCGTAGGCGCGGAACGACTTGGGCATGCGCAGCCAGTCGGGGATCGGGATCTCGGGACGGTAGTCGAGCCGGCCGTAGGAGCTGGTGCGGAACCACTCCTGGGTCTTCGGGAAGAACTCCCGGTAGCGGTCGAGGGCGTCGCCCTCGCCGGGCGCGTCCGAGAAGTCGATCATCAGCGTGAGGGCGCGGACCGTGCCGGTGGAGCGGGCGTAGCCGGACGGGGTCGGGATGCCCTCGGACATCTGGACCTCGCGGGAGCTGCTGATCAGGCAGGGGGCGTGGGCGGTGCTGCGGGACAGCATGTTCGGGGCGGCTCCGGAACCGGCGCCGGCGGCCGAAGTGGCGGGGGAGAGACGGCCGTTGCCGGCTGAGGTGCTGACGGCGAGGGTGAGGGCGGTCATGCAGGCCAGGGCGACGACGCGGCGCGGGGATATGGCGCGTCTGCTCGGCTGCGGCTGCACGAGGACCCTCCGCTCCACACGGCAGCCGCCGGTCTCCGGCTGCACCCTCTCGATCACCCTGCGTCGCCGGATGCGCGCTCGCTCGCTGGGCGGGCCGATCGTGGGGTTCCGTGCCGCCGGGGCTTGTGATTCAGGTCACAAGGAGATTTTTCGGCAGGAGGGAAATAACCGGGGAGCCCTTCCCCGTTTAGAGCTGTGTCCGCGCGAAACGGGGACCAGCTCCCCGGTTCGTCGCAGAGAAGCACAGAGAAGCACACGGACGCAGCAACCGCGGAAGCGGAAGCAGCAACCGCGGAAGCAGCAACCGCGGAAGCAGTGACCGCGGAGCAGCGACAAGACAACAAGAGCAGCAGCTCGTACTGAAGCAACGACCACAGGAGCGCACCGTGCAGACCGCCACCCCAGTACCGCGCAAGGCGCCCCGGCCGCGTGCCGACGCCCTGCGCAACCGGGAGCGGATCGTCACCGCCGCCCGTGAGATGTTCGTCGCGCACGGGCCCGACGTCCCGCTCGACGAGATCGCGCGCCGGGCCGGCGTCGGCAACGCCACGGTGTACCGCAACTTCCCCGATCGCGACGCGCTCGTCCGCGAGGTCGTCTGTTCCGTGATGGAACGCACGGCCCGGGCGGCCGAGGAGGCGCTCGCCGAGACGGGGGACGCGTTCGAGGCCCTGGAGCGCTTCGCACACGCCGCCGCCGACGAGCGGATCAGCGCGCTGTGCCCGATGGTCTCCAGCACCTTCGACCAGCACCACCCCGACCTGGAGGAGTCGCGGGAGCGGGTCGAGAGCCTGGTCGCACGGCTGATGGACCGCGCGAAGGCGGCCGGCCGGCTCCGGGAGGACGTGGAGTTCGGCGACCTGCTGGTCGGCGTCTCGCAGCTCAGCCGGCCCCCGGCCGGTACCGGATGCGAGAGCCTCGAACGCTTCAACCGGTTCGTCCACCGGCATGTGCAGCTGCTCCTGGACGGCATGCGGGCCCCGGCCCCGTCCGTCCTGCCGGGAACCGCCGTCACGATGGAGGACCTGCGCCAGGGCCGAGGAGCGAGCGGATGAGCCGTCCAGGAGACGACTCACGGGTCAGTCCGAAGCCGATCTGACCACAGCGCCCACCCAGACACCGACAGCCACAGCCACCACACAGTCACAGCCACCACACAGTCACAGCCACCACACAGTCACAAACACCGCACAGTCACAAACACCACACAGCCTCAGGCACGGGCACAGCCGACGGGCCTTTACCGCAGTACGCGCTTTTTCTTCACCAGTCCCGAAATTTCCGTCACGAAGTTCCGAAGTGGGTACCCCCATGTCTTCTTCAGCCTCGAAGATCCCGGACAGCGCCCGGCGTGCCGTCCGAGCCGTCGATCCCAACCGCTGGAAAGCGCTGGTCTTCATCGCGCTCGCCCAGCTGATGGTGGTCCTGGACGCCACCATCGTGAACATCGCCCTGCCCTCCGCCCAGCAGGACCTGGGCATCTCGGACGGCAACCGCCAGTGGGTGGTGACCGCCTATGCGCTCGCCTTCGGCGGTCTGCTGCTCTTCGGCGGCCGTATCGCCGACCTGTGGGGCCGCAAGCGCACCTTCGTCACCGGTCTGGCCGGCTTCGCCGCCGCCTCCGCGATGGGCGGCGCGGCCACCAATGAGGCGATGATGTTCGGCTCCCGCGCGCTGCAGGGTGTGTTCGGCGCGCTGCTGGCGCCGGCCGCGCTGTCGCTGCTGGCGGTGATGTTCACCGACGGCAAGGAGCGCGCCAAGGCGTTCGGCATCTACGGTGCGATCGCCGGCGGCGGTGGTGCCGTCGGTCTGATCCTCGGCGGTTTCCTCACCGAGTACCTGGACTGGCGCTGGACGTTCTTCGTCAACATCCCGTTCGCCGTGGTCGCCGCGGCCGGGGCGTACTTCGTCATCCGTGAGCCCAAGGGCGGCCGCAACCGCTCGCCGCTCGACATACCCGGCGTGATCCTGTCCACCCTGGGTCTGGTCGCGCTGGTCTACGGCTTCACCCGGGCCGAGTCCGACGGCTGGGGCGACTCGGTGACGGTCGCCATGTTCGTGGCCTCCGCCGTGCTGCTGCTGGCGTTCGTGGTCGTCGAGTCGCGGGTCAAGGCGCCGCTGCTGCCGCTGCGCGTGATCACCGAGCGCAATCGCGGCGGGGTCTACCTGTCACTCGGCCTGGCGATCATCGCGATGTTCGGGCTGTTCCTCTTCCTCACCTACTACCTGCAGGTCGTGAAGGGATACTCGCCGGTCAGGACGGGCTTCGCCTTCCTGCCGATGATCGCGGGCATGATCACGGGATCCACCCAGATCGGCACCCGGCTGATGACCCGGGTCGCGCCGCGGCTGCTGATGGGGCCCGGCTTCCTGGTCGCCGCGCTGGGCATGCTGCTGCTGACCCAGCTGGAGATCGGCTCTTCGTACGCGGCCCTGCTGCTGCCGGCGATGCTGCTGCTCGGTCTCGGCATGGGTACGGCATTCATGCCGGCCATGTCGCTGGCCACCCTCGGCGTCGAGCCGCGGGACGCCGGTGTCGCCTCCGCGATGGTCAACACCTCGCAGCAGGTGGGCGGCGCGATCGGTACGGCCCTGCTGAACACCATCGCCGCCTCGGCCACCACGGCCTACGTCGCCGACCACATCGGCGGTGCCGCCAGCCGGTCCCAGCAGCAGCTGGTCCAGCTGCAGGGCATGGTGCACGGCTACACCAGCGCCATCTGGTTCGCCGTCGGCATCCTGGTCCTGGCCGCCGCGATCGCGCTGACCTTCGTCAACGCGGGCCGGCCGGGCACCACCGCGGTCGCCGGTTCGGCCGAGGCCGCCGAGGAGGACGAGGTGGCGGTGCCGGTGGTCGCCCACTGAGCCACCCGCCCCCTCGGGGGAACCCCTTCGGGCCTCACGGACGGCCTCACGGACGACCCGGGCCCCGCGTACCGGCGAGGAGGGGACGCCTCGTCCGGTACGCCTCCCGCGGACCTGCCCCGGCCGCTCAGCGCAGCCAGGGCAGGTCCGCACCCGCTTCCTTGGGCTGGAGTCCCTCGGCGATGATCCGCATGATCTCGCCGAGGGACTTCTGCTGTTCGGGGCTGAGCCGGTCGAAGACCGCCTGGCGGACGGCTTCCACATGGCCGGGCGCGGTCCGGCGCAGCACCTCGTAGCCCTCATCCGTGAGCACCGCGAACTGGCCCCGCTTGTCGGAGGGGCAGTCCTCGCGGCGCACCCAGCCGTTCTTCTCCAGGCGGGCCACGGCGTGCGAGAGGCGCGAGCGGGTGATCTTCGCGTGCATGGCCAGTTCCGTCATCCGCATCCGCCGCCGGGGGGACTCGGCCAGCTGGACCAGCAGGCCGTAGTAGATGTGCGGCATGCCGGCGTCTTGCTGGAGCTGGCGGTCCAGGTGGTCCTCCAGGAGGGTCGTGGCCTCGATGTACGAGCGCCACACGCCCTGCTCCTGGTCTGTGAGCCAGCGGGGTTCCCCGGAGGGTTCGGATGCGGGTGCCGTGTTCATGCATCCACTCTACGGCGGCACTGCTTGAACTTTAAACAAGTGGGGCGTACGGTCGGGAGGGGAAAGTTTAGAGTTTAAGTAAGTCGCGGGTGTCCGTGTCCGGGACTGCTTCGCGAGAGTCCGGCACCGCCCGGAGGGAGCCGCCGCCATGACCAGCGAGACCGCAGAGCGCATGCCCGCCGTCTACCTCAGCCACGGCGCGCCGCCGCTCGCCGACGACCCGGTCTGGCCGGGCGAGCTGGCCGCCTGGTCGGCCGCCCTGCCCCGCCCGAAGTCGGTCCTGGTGGTCTCGGCCCACTGGGAGGAGGCCCCGCTCGCCCTCGGCGCCACCACCCGGGTCCCGCTCGTGTACGACTTCTGGGGCTTCCCCGAGCACTACTACCAGGTGACCTACGGTGCCCCCGGCGCGCCGGAGCTCGCCGACTCGGTGCGCAAGCTGCTGCGCGCCCCCGGCCTCCCCGTGCAGGACGTGCCCGACCGGGGCCTCGACCACGGCGCCTACGTCCCGCTCGTGGAGATGTACCCGGACGCCGACATCCCCGTCCTGCAGGTCTCGATGCCGACCCTGGACCCCGTCCGGCTGATGGAGATCGGGCGCAGGCTGGCGCCGCTGCGCGACGAGGGCGTGCTGATCATCGGCTCCGGCTTCTTCACCCACAACCTCGCCGCACTGCGCCAGGGCGGCATTCCGGCCTGGTCGGCGGAGTTCGACGACTGGGGGCGCCGGGCCCTGGAGTCCGGCGACGTGGACGCGCTGCTGGACTTCACGCACACCTCACCGGCCGGCCGGCTCGCCCATCCGCGCACCGAGCACTTCGCCCCGCTCTTCGTGACCATGGGGGCCGCCGACGCGGCCGGTGATCTCGGGGAACAGAAGTCGGTGATCGACGGGTTCTGGATGGGGCTGGCCAAGCGGTCGGTGCAGTTCGGCTGAGAGACGGCCCGGAGGGCCGGGCGGCTGGGGGGCCGGGCGGCTGGGGGTCGGGTGGGTTCAGAGGTCCGCGCCCTCACGGCTCCTTCTCACAGCTCCTTCTCGTACCAGGCCACGTCCCGGTAGCGGCCGAATTTGTACCCCACCTCGCGGTACGTGCCGACGTACCGGAAGCCGAAGCGCGCGTGCAGCCGGGTCGACGCCTCGTTCGGCTGGGTGATGCCCGCGTAGGCGCGGTGCAGGTTCTCCCCGGCGAGGGCCTCGAAGAGGGCCTTGTAGAGCAGCGTGCCGAGGCCCCGGCCGCCGGCGTCGGCGGCGACGTAGACCGTCGTCTCCACGGAGGTGCCGTAGGCGGGCTTGGGCCGGAACGGGCTGGACGTGGCATAGCCCAGGATCCGCTGCCTGGGATCGGGGCCTGTGGCAAGCTGCCCGGGATCGGGGCCTGTGGCAACCATCAGGCGGTGCGGCCCGTCTATGGGGTGGGAGAGCAGCCAAGGGCGGCGCTCTTCCGGAGTGAAGGGCGCCGTGTCGAAGGTGATGGGCGTCTCACGTACGTAGTGGTTGTACAGCTCGGTGAGAGCCGGCAGATCCCCCTCGCACCCCGGCCTGACCTGGACCTCTGCAAGCTCAGATGGCATCACGCCTCCCCGTGTGGCCGGACAGGGTACTGCATGATCACAAAAATTGTGGGTCGGCTTGGGAATTCTGTCCCGATTCAAGTCGTTGTTTCGTTCGGATGCCGGGCACCCGAGAAGAGTCCGGAGAAGACCTGAGCAGTGCCCAGCGTCCGCAGGACCGCCCGCTGACCTCACCATCGCAAGGGAGCACGCATGGCAACCCGCGCCGTCGCCCGTCGTCAGTCCGCCACCGGCGAGACGGTCGACATGGCAAGCAGCGTTCGCGCCCATGGCGGCGAGATCGCAGACCGCGATCTGGTCGGCATGTACCTCGACGAGATCGCGCGCACACCGCTGCTCGACGCCGCAAAGGAGGTCGAGCTGTCAAAGATCATCGAGGCGGGTGTGTTCGCACGGCAGATCCTCGACGGCTACGAGGAGAACAAGGCCGGAGCCACCCGTGAGGAGCTCCAGGCCCTGGTGGACGAGGCCGAGCGGGCCAAGGACATCTTCATCCGCTCCAACCTCCGTCTGGTCGTCGCCGTCGCCCGCCGCTACCCGCGCAGTGGTCTGCCGCTGCTGGACCTGATCCAGGAGGGCAACGCCGGCCTGGTGCGCGCGGTGGAGAAGTTCGACTACCGCAAGGGCTTCAAGTTCTCCACCTACGCCACCTGGTGGATCCGCCAGGCCATCACGCGGTCGATAGCCGACCAGTCCCGCACGATCCGCCTGCCCGTCCACCTGGTGGAGGAGCTGGGCCGCATCCGCCGTGTGCAGCGCGAATTCAACCGCGAGCACGGCCGCGAGCCGGAGCCGGCGGAGATCGCCGAGGAGCTGGGCTCCACGCCCGAGCGGGTGACCGACGTGCTGGACTGGGCCCGTGACCCGGTCTCGCTGAACATGTCGGTCGACGACGAGGGCGAGACCCAGTTCGGCGACCTGCTGGAGGACACCTCCGCCGTGTCCCCCGAGCAGTCGGTGCTGACACTGCTGCGCAGCGAGGAGCTGGACGACCTGATCAGCCGCCTCGACCAGCGCACGGCCTCGATCATCAAGATGCGCTACGGCATCGAGGACGGCCGGGAGCGCACGCTGACCGAGGTCGGCAAGGAGCACGGCCTGACCCGCGAGCGCATCCGCCAGATCGAGAAGCACGCGTTGCTGGAGCTGAAGAAGCTGGCGCGCGACACCGGCTTCGACGCGGCGGCGTGACGCCGTCGCGCGATGCGGTGGACGGCGGCCGGTCGCGCAGAGAACCTTTCACCGCCCGCTCCGGGGCATCCCCCTCCGAGGGGCGGCATGCCACCCACGGCGCACGCCGGGTGGCGAAAGACCGCGCAAACATTGGCCGTTCCGCGTCGCTTCAAATCGACAGCTCCGGGAACAAGACTTCCAAGACCGGGAGTTCGGGCCGGTTCGGCATCGTCCGCGCCGGGTCCCGGGCTTCAGGTCCCACCCCCGTGGCCGTGCTCGCTCACGGCCCCGAGAACCACGTCCCGACGCACAACCCCCCCGGCGCCGGGACTTCCCAGCCGGGCTTCGGCGCTCTTCCCCCCGGGCGCCGGGCCCGGCTTCTTCATGTCCGTTCCCGGACGGGCGTGTGCCTGGAGGGCGGGTCACCCCGGACCTGAACCCCGGGGTGGCCCGCCAGATGGCAGATTGTGCCACATGGGCATAGCCTGCCGGGCGTGACCGGTACCACTCCTCCGACTCCTCCGGCGCTCTCGCTCACCGAGCGACGCAAGGCCGAGACCCGCATGGCCATCGCCCGTGCCGCGGCCGGCCTCTTCGTGCGGCGGGGTCTCAGGGCCACCCGCGCGGAGGACATCGCCCAGGCGGCGGGCATCGCCCCGCGCACCTTCTACCGGTACTTCGCCGTCAAGGAGGAGGCCGTCGCCCCGCTCTACGAGGCCGGCGCCCGGCGCTGGACGGAAGCGGTGCGGGCGGCACCGGCCGGGGCCTCCGTGCCGGAGGCGCTGGCAGCGGCCGTGCGGCACACCCTGACGCCCGGGGTGGGCGTCTCGGCGGGGTCCTGGGAGTGGATGCGCACGCTGATCCGGCTCGCCGGGTCGGAGCCCGCGCTGCGCCGGGTCTGGGCGGAGGTCGGTCAGGCCTCGGAGCGGCAGCTGGCGGAGGTGCTGGCCCAGCGAGTGACGGGACGTCAACTCGCCGACCGCTCCAGCAGCGTTGACGGCTCCGACAACGTTGCCGTGCCGGCCCGCCTCCGGTACGCGGCGGCCGTCGCGAGCGCGGCGGTGCGTACCGCGGTCGAGGCGTGGGCGGCCGGGGAGGCGCCGGCGGAGGGGGCACAGGGGCCTGCCGAACTGGCCCTGCGGAACCTTGGATGCCTACGGGACTTCCCGTGGGAGGAGTTGGCGAGCGGCGGGGAGTGACCCGGCGGGGGTGACAGCCCGCAGCCGTGCTCAGCTCGTCGCGGCCTTTGCCGCCGTGCTCAGCCCGTCGAGGCGCCCGCCGCCGCCCTCCGCAGGCGGTCACCCAACTCGACGGCCGCGTCGGCCAGTTCCGCCGGTGAGTTGATCGTGAAGTCGAAGCCCAGCATGGCCAGGCGCACCGCCATCCAGTCCTTGGCGTCGGTGGTCGTGGTGCGCAGCCGGCAGCTCTGCTCGTCCAGGGGTTCGGGTGTGCCCAGCCAGCCGGGGAGCCTGGCTGCGACGGTCTGCGCCGGTGCGGCGAAGGTGATGTCCAGGTCGTAGGTGTCCTGGTTGCGGTGCATGGAGCGCCGCAGGTACTCCGCCGCGTCGCCGGTCGGCAGCTCCCGGGGGGTGAAGCGGGCGCCCGTGGCCAACGGGTCGCTCACCCGGTCGACGCGGAAGGTGCGCCAGTCGGCGCGGTCGAGGTCGTAGGCGACGAGGTACCAGCGGCGTCCGGTCGACACCAGGCGGTAGGGCTCGGTCAGCCGGCGGGACTCGGTGCCGTCGGCCGCGCGGTAGGCGAAGCGCAGCCGCTCATGCCCGGCGATGGTGGAGGCCATCACGGTCAGTGTTTCCGGCGCGATGGTCGGGCCGTCGCCGCTGGTCAGCGGGCTGGTCGCGGCCTGGAGGTTGGCGACCCGGTGGCGCAGCCGGCTGGGCAGCACCTGCTCCAGCTTCGCCAGGGCCCGTACCGATGCCTCGTCGACGCCCTCGAGCGCGTGCCCGGCGCCGGCGCGCAGGCCGACCGCGATCGCCACCGCCTCCTCGTCGTCGAGCACCAGCGGTGGCATCGCCTTGCCGGCGACCAGCCGGTAGCCGCCCTCGGCGCCCATGGTCGCCTGCACCGGGTAGCCGAGTTCACGCAGCCGGTCGATGTCGCGCCGGACCGTGCGGCGGGAGACCCCGAGCCGCTCGGCGAGTTCGCCGCCGGGCCATTCGCGGGGCGTCTGGAGGAGGGAGAGGAGCTGAAGCAGGCGTGCCGGGGTGTCGGTCGTCATGGAAACGAGGATGCCGCAGATCTAGGACATGATCTGACCTATATGGCCGATAGCGTCAGCGGCATGAACCTCACCGAGACACAGCCCGTGGGCGACCGCCGCCGCTGGTTCGCGCTGGCCATCGTGATGACGGCGGCCTTTATGGACCTCGTGGACGTGACGATCGTCAATGTGGCGATTCCGTCGATCAAGCGCGCCGAGGGCGCCACCTTCAGCCAGGTCCAGTGGATCACCGCCGGTTACGCGCTGGCCTTCGCGGCCGGGCTCATCACCGGTGGCCGGCTCGGCGACATCCACGGCCGCAAGCGGATCTTCCTCATCGGCATGGGAGGCTTCACCCTCGCCTCCGCGCTGTGCGGGTTCGCCGTGAACCCCGAGATGCTGGTCGCCTCCCGCGTTCTGCAGGGCGCCATGGCGGCGCTGATGGTGCCGCAGGTGCTGTCGATCGTGCACGCGACGTTCCCGGCGCACGAACGCGGCAAGGTGTTCGGGCTGTTCGGCGCGATCGTGGGCCTGGGCGCGGTGTCCGGTCCGCTGCTCGGCGCGCTGCTGACGCAGTGGAATCTCTTCGGTCTGGAGTGGCGGCCCATCTTCCTGATCAACCTGCCCGTCGGCATCGCGGGTCTGATCCTCGGCAGCCGGTTCATCACCGAGTCCAAGGCCCCGCGCGCCCTGCGCCTCGACCTCGTCGGCGTCGCGCTGGTGACGCTGGGCCTGCTGATGGTGATCTACCCGCTCACCCGCGGCGAGGAGCTGGGCTGGCCGGTGTGGGGCTATGTCTCGATGGCCTGCGCGGTCCTGGTCCTGGTGGTGCTGGTGGCCTACGAGCGGCGCAAGAGCGCCCGGGACGGCTCCCCGCTGATCGAGCTGTCGCTGTTCCGGGTGAAGAGCTTCGCGGCGGGCATCGCCGTGCAGACGGTGTTCGGGATCGTGCTCGGTGTCTTCTTCCTGGTCTGGACGCTGTACATGCAGATCGGCCTGGGCTGGAGCGCGCTGCGGGCCGGACTGACCGGGGTGCCGTTCTCCATCGCCGTCTCCGCGGCGGCCGGGATGTCGGTGCAGCTGCTGGTGCCGCGCTTCGGGCGCAAGGTGCTCCAGGCCGGCGCGCTGGTGATGGCGGCCGGAGTGCTGCTCTACATCTGGGAGTCCGACCGCTACGGCATGGGCATCACCTCCTGGCAGATGGCGCTGCCGCTGGTGGTCATGGGCGCCGGCATGGGCCTGATCGTGGCCCCGCTGACGGACGCCGTGCTCTCCGAGGTGCCGCGGGAGCACTCCGGGTCGGCCTCCGGGCTGATCAACACGGTGCAGCAGATGGGCAACGCGCTGGGCCTCGGCCTGGTGTCGGTGATCTTCTTCGGGGTGATCGACGACCGGCTCACCCCGGCCGAGGTGGGCCCGGCCTACGCGGACGGCTTCCAGTGCGCGCTGAGCTGGGTGGCCGCGGTGCTGGGCCTGATCTTCCTGCTGATGTTCGCGCTGCCGAAGCGTCCGGCGCAGCACGTCGAAGGGGCCGGGCCGGACGAGGCCACCGCCCCGGTGGCGGAGAAGGAGCCGGAACTGGTGTCCTGAGCACACGACATCGACCGCGGGCACGGGATCCACTACGCCGGGTTCGCACCAACTGCGAGATACATCACGCTCCTCACGGTCCGGGGTACACATCCCGGACCGCGGGTGTGTACTGGGGCGCATGCCTGAGCACGACTCGATCTCGAGGGGGGTGGCGGGCGCCGGGCTTCTCGCCCTGGCCGCCCTCGCCTGCACGGCGGGACTGGTCGCGGCATGGCGCCGCGGCCTGGCACGCCGTTCCGGGCGCGGGCGGCGCGGACGGGCGGTGCAGTACGCGGCGGCCGCCCCGCAGTCGGTGCGGCACACAGGCCCTGGGATCCCCGTGATCCCCGGCCAGCGCCTAACGGGGCCGCGTGCGGAGGCGGTGCGTCTCACTTCGGAGGAGCGCGATGATTTCGCGGGCCTGGTGCGGCGCTTCAGGGACGGCGGCCGCCACGAGGAGGACTGACAGACCTTTCCGGCCAGTAAGGCAACAACACTCGACAGGGCGAGAACGGCCGCCCGCGGTTCGGGCGGGGCCGTCAGAAGATCCGGCTGCCCGCGGTTCGGGCGGGGCCGTCAGAAGATCCGGCTGCCCGCGGTTCGGGCGGGGCCGTCAGAAGATCCGGGCGGCCCTTCGCTCCATCGCGTCGCGGGCCGCGTCCTCGGTGACATACACCTCGCACATGTGCCGCCCGTCCGGGGTGGCCGTGTGCTCGACCTCCCACAGCGAGACCTCCGCGCCGTCGCGGAGCAGGAAGGCGTGCTCGTAGAGCGACACGTTCAGCCCCGGACGCCCCGGGTGCCGCGGCCGGCCGAAGGCCTGGGTGATCTGGTACGCGAACGCCCTGCTCAGCAGCGCGGCCGTCTCCGCGCCCGGCCGGTCGGCGTTCTCCGCCCGGCGCAGTAAACGGCGGGCGTGGTCCGCCGAGTCGTCCGGCGCGTAGGCGTACCGGGGCGCGTGCACCATGGTGAGCTGCACCGTCACCGGCAGCTCGAAGTCCGGGGCGTCCACCGGCAGCGGCAGCCGGGCCGTGGCGGCGCGCAGCTCCTCCTCGTCCGCGTACACCTCGTGCTGGGGCTCGCCGTCCGGCGCGGTGTTGTGGACCAGCTCCCAGAGCGTGAGCGCCGATCCGTCGGAGAGCAGCCAGGTGTGGCGGTAGGTCTCACGGTGCAGGCCCGCGCTGTGGTGCGCCGAGTGCAGCGAGGTGTCGTGCGCCAGCGCGCAGTCCAGGCGCCGTATCGTCTCGTCCGGCAGCTCGAAGGAGTTCAGGGTGCGGCCGAGGAGCCGTGCGAGGTGCTCCTTGGGGGACTCGGGCGAGTCGGCGGAATCATACGCTGCCGTCTCGTACGGAACGCTCAAGGTTTCTCCCGGCGTCGCTGCATGTCACCTTGTGGGTGCATACCGTAGCCCCTCGGTCGGACATCATGTCCGGGATCCGAGAAAACGTGCGGGGAGAAAGACGAACGGGCCGCCCGGAGGGTTCCCGGGCGGCCCGAGGCGACCTCAGTTCCGGCCGTCAGGCGCGTACTTGGCGGTTGCGGCGGGTGGGGCGGGTGGGGCGGGCCGGCTCAGACGGCGCTGCCCGCGACCCACTCGCTCCACTCCATGTTCCAGCCGTTGAGCCCGTTGTCCGGCGCGACCGTGGTGTCGGGCGAGTTCTTGACGATCACCACGTCCCCGATGAGGGAGTTGTCGTAGAACCACTTGCCGGGGGTGTCGCCCTGGGCGCCCCGCACGTCCTGCAGTCCGACGCAGCCGTGGCTGCTGCCGACCCGCCCGAACGGCGGGTTGCCCGTGTTGTACCAGTAGTTGCCGTGGATGAAGGTGCCGCTGGTGGTCAGCCGCATGGCGTGCGGCACGTCCTGGATGTCGTACTCCGAGCCCAGGCCGACCGACTGGCTGTTCATCCGGGTCTGGACGAACTTCTCCGAGATCACCATCTGCCCGTTGTACGTGGAGTGCTGCGCGTCGCCCGCCGAGATCGGCACCGACTTGACCGTCTTGCCGTCCCGCACCACCGTCATGGTCTGGGTGTTCGCGTCCACGGTGGACACCTGGGAGCGGCCCACGGTGAAGGTCACCGTCTTCTTCTGCACGCCGTGGACGCCGTTCGCGCCCTCCACACCGTCCAGGTCGATCTTCACGGTGACCTTGGAGCCGGACTTCCAGTACTCCTTCGGACGGAAGTCGAGCCGCTGGGAGTTGAACCAGTGCCCGACCGCCTTCTGCCCGCTGCTGGAGGTGACGGTGATGTGCGACTGGACGGCCTTCTTGTCGCTGATCGCCTTGTCGAAGGTGAACGACACCGGCATGCCGACACCGACCGTCGAGCCGTTCTCCGGCGTGTACGTGCCGATGAAGCTGTTCGCCGGGCTGACCGTGGTGAACTCCGACTCGGCCTTGGAGGTGCGTCCCTCGCCGTCCTTGGCGGTGGCCGCTATCCGGTACTTGGTGCCGCGCTCCAGCTGCTCCTTCGGCTTCCAGGCGCGCCCGTCGCCGGCCAGCTCGCCGGGCACCGCCTCGCCGGTCTCGGCCAGGGCCATCTTCACGTCGGTCAGCCGGCCGCCGGTGACCTTCACCCCGGTGGAGTTGATGGAGGCGCCCGTCGAGCCGTCCTTCGCCGAGATCGCTATCGTCGCGCCCTTCGCGTCACCTCCCTCGCCTCCCTTGTCGCTGTCGGCGTTGGCGTTGCCCCCGCAGGCGGTGAGGGTGAGGGCGCCGACCAGCAGGGCGGCACACGCCGCCACCACGCGCCGCGCTGCAATGTCCGGCGTTGTCACGGGCTGCTCCAGGTTCGGTCGATGTGAGTGATCCGCACACGTACGTGAACCAAGAGCCCGTCGGCCCCGCCCCGGGTTCCGCCGCGCCCCGACCAGCGACACCACGGTGACAGAACCGCGACATTCCGCCCGCCGACGGTGTGAACGAGGGTTTGTGCGAGGGCAGTCGGGGTGTGCGGCAGAGGGTGCGCAGGGAAGCCGGGGTGCAAGCCCGCCCGCGTGAGGGGCAGTCGGTCGGCGGGAGAGACAGCCCGCGGGGAGGGCAGCGGGCGCCGAGGAGAGCCCGCGAGGGGTGACCGGGTGTCAGCCGGTGCCGTACAGCTCCTCGTACGACGGCCACGCGCCGCCCGGCGTCGACACCGGGGTGGCCGCCCGGACCGCCCGGGTGATGGCGAGGGTCACCATGTCCGCGCCCGCCGCGAGCAGTTCGTTCAGCGCCAGCGGGTCGGCGCGGTCGAGGTGCCGGCGGCCGGTGGCCAGGGTGAAGACCGTGTCACCGTCGTTGAGCAGGTGCACCGGGCGCACGGCGCGGGCGATGCCGTCGTGGGAGGTGCCCGCCAGCTTCTGGGCCTGCGCCTGGGTCAGGTCCGCGTCGGTGGCGACCACCGCGAGCGTCGTGTTGAGCGGCGGGGGCGCGTTCCGCTCGGCCGACTCCTCCAGGCGCCGTCGCGCCGCCGCGTGCACCTTCTCCTCCGGGTAGCGCACCCGGCCTCCGGCCAACTCCCCGTACAGCACCCCCGTTTCCAGGTCCACCGCCGACCCCGCCGCGTTGGCCACCACCAGCGCGGCCACCGTGAACCCCGACTTCAGCACCGTGCTCGCCGTGCCGACGCCGCCCTTCATCACGCCGACCACGGCTCCGGTACCGGCGCCCACGCAGCCCTGCTCGACCGGGGCCCCGGGCTCGCTCGCCGCGGCCGCCTCCACCGCGGCGCGCCCCAGGGCCGCGTCCGGCCTGGCCCGGAAGTCGCCGCCCCGGCCCAGGTCGAAGACGCAGGCGGCCGGTACGACCGGCACGACATGCTTCGGGTCCGCGCCGACCCGCACACCGCGCCCCTGCTCCTCCAGCCAGGCCATCACCCCGGAGGCGGAGTCGAGGCCGTAGGCACTGCCGCCGGTGAGCACGATCGCCTCGGTCTTCTGCACCAGGTTCCGCGGATCCAGCGCGTCGGTCTCCTTGGTGCCGGGACCGCCGCCCCGCACATCCACGGCGGCCACCGCCCCGCCCTCGGGCGCCAGCACCACCGTGGTGCCGGTGAGCCATCCGCCGCCGCTGCGCGTCGCGTGCCCCACCCGCAGGCCGGCCACATCGGTCAGTGCGTCAACTGTCATGCGCTCAGTGTGGTGCACGCCCTGGTCGGCCAGGCGCCGCTTCCGCGCCGGCCGCCGCCTCGGCCACCCGCCGGCGGGGCCGTACCCTGGGACGTATGAGCACCGCCCCCGAACCCGAGCCGCGCGAGCCGAAGCCCGCGCTGGTCTTCGACGACCCGCTGGACCAGCAGACCTCGGACGACACCGACCGAGGGTGGGGCGAGGCGCCGTCCGGCGACAGCGCCGCCGATCTCAAGCGCTTCCTCGACGAGAAGCCGCCCCACCACATCTGAGCCGGGCGACCGGTTACGCCTCTCCGCGGCCCGCCTGCCGCTGCGCCACCAGCTCGTCGCGGATCTCCTTGAGCACCTCCAGCTCGGTCACCTCGACGAGTTCCTTCGCGCCCTCCTTGGCCTTCCTGCGGTCGGCCACCCTGGCCAGGTACTTCGACATGGGCAGCACCATCAGGAAGTAGACGACCGCCGCGGTGATCAGGAACTGCAGCGTGGCGCCGAGCACCGAACCCCACAGGATCCGCACCCCCGTCGCCGAGTCGCCGGTGCCCTCGCAGGGACCCTTCAGGCAGGAGGTGTAGCTGTCGAGGTTCTTGGTGCCGAACGCGCCGACCAGCGGGTTGATCACGCCCCGCACGACCGCGTTGACGATGTTGGTGAACGCGGCGCCGATCACCACGGCGACGGCCAGATCGACGACGTTCCCGCGCATCAGGAAGGCCTTGAAGCCCTGCCACACGGATTCCTTCTTCTCGCTCACCTCGGGGCCCCATCTCGCATACGTGGTGCGTGCAACAAAACGCTCCGCAACCTACGTCAACGCCTTGCGGGCCTGTCCAGTCGGGTCGCTCGGAAGGGACATGCGGCGGCCGGTCGGGGACAGGGGTGTCCGGGACGGCGGCGACAGGGGCGTTCAGCACAGGGTCACCGCCAGTCGTGCCGTGGCGCTCGCGCCGGCGAGTTCGGCCGCCACGGGGCGCGGTACCGAGAGGACCACCAGGGCACCGCCGTCTCCCGGCCCTTCCGCCACCGGCTCCGGGACCTCGGACACCCGCGCCCCGCGCGCCACCACGCGGGCCTCGCCCCCGGTCGCCGTCTCCTCGGCGGCGATGACGTCGACGCGGTCGCCCGGCCGCAGCAGCCGGACCGTGGCCGCGTCGGAGATCCGCACCGGTGCCGTGACCATGGCCGCGGCGGTGCGCGCCGCCCAGGCCGGGGCACGCTCGCCGGTCGCCGCCGGGGCCGCGCGGGAGGCCGGTGTCCGCTCGGGATGACCCCGGGAGCGGTCGGTGTCCCGTGGCCCGGCCGCGACCAGCGCCGCCGCCGTCACCGCGAGGCCCACCGCCATGGCCCGCCTGCGGTGCCGGGCCAGCGCGGGGGACCCCAGCAGGCCGGCGCGCACCCGCACCGGGGCGAAGTGCGGCACCTCGCACGTGGGAGGGACCTCGGCGCCGGGCGGGCCGGAGACCGGGGTGCCGGCGGCGGAGGCGCTGGGCGAGACCAGAGGCGCCGAGAACTGACGAGAGAACCAGGGAGAGGACCGAGGAGAGGACTGAGGAGAGGACTGAGAGGACTGGCGCGAGGTCGGGCGAGCGGACTGACGGAGTGACATGAGGACCACCACCTGGTGACGGAGACCGGCTTGCGATCCCCACGATGAGGCCTCGCGCCGATCTCCGCCGGACCCTGTGGACACCCTCCGGCATGTGGAAAACCCGCTCACCCGAACGAGCCGCTCCGGCGCCCAGAGCCGTCCCAGCTCACGGAGCTCCCCTCTCCGAGCCGCTCGGGACCACGGAGCCGTTCCAGCTCACGGAGCTCCAGCTCTCCGATCCGCTCCAGCTCCCCGAGCCGCCCCGGCTCCCCGCCCCCTCAGCCCCTCACGGCCCCCAATGGGTTCCCGACCGCCCGCGCCCGCCAGCTCACCGCCCGCGCCCGCCAGCTCACCGGCCGCGCCCGCCAGCTCACCGGCCGCGCCCGCCAGCTCACCGGCCGCGCCCGCCAGCTCACCGGCCGCGCCCGCCAGCTCACCGGCTACGGCAGCGCGAACCCCGGATCCATCCCCCCGAGCGCCGACGTGCACAGACAGTCCCGCTCCTCGTTCGCCGGCAGCGCCGCGACCGCGTCGAACAGCACCCCCCGCAGCCGGTCCACGTTCGCCGCGAACACCCGCAGCACCTCGTCGTGCGAGACGCCCTCCCCGGTCTCCGCGCCGGCGTCGAGGTCGGTGACCAGGGTCAGCGAGGTGTAGCAGAGCTCCAGCTCGCGGGCGAGCGCCGCCTCCGGGTGGCCGGTCATGCCCACCACCGACCAGCCCTGCGCCTGGTGCCACAGGGACTCCGCGCGGGTGGAGAAGCGGGGCCCCTCGACCACGACGAGCGTGCCCCCGTCGACCGCCTCCCAGTCCCGCCCGCGCGCCGCCTTCAGCGCGGCCGCACGGCCGTTCGGGCAGTAGGGGTCGGCCAGCGACACATGCACCACGTTCGGCACCGTGCCGTCGGGCAGCGGGAGCCCGTCGAAGTACGTGCCGATCCGGGACTTGGTGCGGTCCACCAGCTGGTCGGGGACGAGCAGCGTGCCCGGCCCGTACTCGGGGCGCAGCCCGCCCACCGCGCACGGCCCGAGGACCTGGCGCACGCCCACCGAGCGCAGTGCCCAGAGGTTGGCCCGGTAGTTGATCCGGTGCGGCGGCAGATGGTGGCCGCGGCCGTGCCGGGGGAGGAAGGCGACCCGCCGGCCGGCCACCTCGCCGAGGAAGAGGGAGTCGCTGGGCGCCCCGTAGGGGGTGTCCACCTGGACCTCGGTCACATCGTCGAGGAAGGAGTAGAAGCCGGAGCCGCCGATCACACCGATCTCGGCCGCGGGCGCGGAAGCGTTCGCCGTGTTCGCCATGCCCCGAACCCTAACGGCCCGTGCAAACGCCAAGGACCCCGTCGTCGCAGGACGACAGGGTCCGGAAGGCTGTGCCTGTGAGCGTTGAGCCTCAGGCGGCGGTGGTGCTGGTGGAGCTGCTGCTCGTCGAGGACGAGGACGACGAGGAGGACGAGGAGGACGAGGCGGACGACGAGCCCGACCCGGAGTCCGAGGACGACGAGGAGCTCGACGACTTCGAGGCGGGAGAGCTGCTCGAGGAGGTGTTGCGGCTGTCGTTGCGGTAGAAGCCGGAACCCTTGAAGACAATGCCGACCGCCGAGAACACCTTCTTCAGGCGGCCCTTGCAGCTGGGGCACTCGGTCAGGGCGTCGTCGGTGAACTTCTGCACCGCCTCGAGGCCCTCGCCGCACTCGGTGCACTGGTACTGATAGGTGGGCACTGTCTTCCTCCTGGCACTCTCACTCGATGAGTGCTAACGACGAACCATAGTGACTCATTCCTTGCGTTCAGTCCACTGCGAGGGGCCCGCGGTGACCGACGCCACGTGCCACGGTGCGCCCGCGCGGGCCCGGCACCAGCCGTGACCGCAGTGCCAGCAGGGTCACCAGTGCCAGCACGGTCCCGCCCATCGGCACCAGGAAGCCGGCGCCGGTCCACAGGCGGTCCTCCAGCTGGCCGGCGAGGGTGACGGCGGCCGCCTGGCCGAGCGCGACGGCGCCGGTGAGCCAGGTGAACGCCTCGGTGCGGGCGCCGGCCGGCACCAGCTTCTCGACGATGGTGTAGCCGGTGATCAGGGCAGGTGCGATGCACATGCCGACCAGCAGGCCAAGGCCGGCGAGCAGCAGCGCCGAGTGCGCGGTCCACAGGGCGGACGCGGTCAGGGCGAGCGCGGCATAGGCGAGGACCAGGCGCCGCTGCGGGGTGATCTTCCAGGCGATGGCGCCGCAGGCGATGCCGGAGAGCATGTTGCCCGTGGCGAAGATGCCGTAGAGGACGCCGTTGAGGCCGGGCTCGCCGATCGACTGGCTGAAGGCCGCCAGCGACACCTGCATGCCGCCGAAGACGGACCCGATGCCCAGGAAGGTCACGATCAGCACCCGCACGCCGGGGACGCGCAGCGCGGAGCCGTGCTCGACGCGCGTGCCGCTGCCGACGCCCACCGCGGGCTGGGTGCGCTTCTGGGCGGCGAACAGCAGGCCGCCGATCAGCGTCAGCGAGGCCTCGGCGACCAGGCCGGCGGCCGGGTCGACGGCCGTGCACAGGCCGGTGGCCAGCAGCGGGCCGACCACGAAGGTCAGCTCGTCGGTGACGGACTCGAAGGCCGCGGCGGTGGTCATCAGCCGGGGGTTCTTGAGGACCACGCCCCAGCGGGCCCGCACCATCGGGCCGATCTGCGGCACCGAGGCGCCGGTGGGCACCGCCGCGGCGAACAGCGCCCACAGCGGGGCACCGGCCAGCGCCAGCGCGGTCAGGCCGAGGCCCGCCGCGGCATGCACGACGACGCCGGGGACGAGCACGGCACGCTGGCCGTACCGGTCGGCGAGCCGCCCGTTGCAGGGGGCGAACAGCGCCATGGAGACGCCGGTGACGGCCGCGACGGCGCCGGCCGCGCCGTAGGAGCCGGTGGTGTGCTGCACCAGCAGCACGATGGAGAGGGTGAGCATCGCGAACGGCTGACGTGCCGCGAAGCCGGGGAGCAGGAAGGTCCAGGCGCCGCGTGTGCGCAGCAGCCGGCCGTATCCCGGACGGGAGGTGGCAGCAGCCGAATTCTTCTTCTTCGACTTCTTCGACGTGGTGACCGTGGATGCCACGGCCCGTGCCTTTCTGCCGCCTGGTAGCGCAGGCCCGGATTACGGGCGCGCCGAGAGCTGTCCTCTTGCGCTGACTGCGGTAGATACCGGTGCCACAGCTCAGGGCACCCGGCCGCCATACGGTCGCGCCAGCTCTGCATCAGGCAGAGTTGGTTCGATCTGGGGTCCCCTGCATGGTACAGGGACCCCGGCCGCCCGAAAACGCCGCCTGCAGCTCCGGCCGCCGGGCCGGGTCTGCTCAGGAGGCGCCGCCCCGCTCTCGCCTTCGGACCTGGGCACTCCGGGACGCTGCCCGCCGCTCCCGCCGCTCCCGCCGCTCCCGCCGTCGGGCCGGGGCTGAGAGCCGCCGCCCTGCGGTCTCGCCGCCGAGCCCGGGGATGGGCGCCGTCTCCGGATCTCGCCATGGGACCCGGCTCAGGACGCATCGCCGCGCTGCTCTCGTCGGGCGGTCCTGCTTGAAGGCGCTGCCCGCGCTCCGGCTGTCGACCCGGGCTGCTCGAGCGCTGCCCGCCGCTCTCGCCGCCGAGCCGGGCTGCTCACGCTGTGCCGCCCCACCTCGCCGACCGTCTGAGCCGGGCTGCTCACGCTGTGCCGCCCCACCTCTCCGACCGTCTGAGCCGGGCTGCTCACGCTGTGCCGCCCCACCTCTCCGACCGCCTGAGCCGGGCTTGCTCACGCTGTGCCCCACCTCTCCGACCGTCTGAGCCGGGCTGCTCACGCTGTGCCGCCCCACCTCTCCGACCGTCTGAGCCGGGCTGCTCACGCTGTGCCGCCCCACCTCTCCGACCGCCTGAGCCGGGCTTGCTCAGGAGGCGCCGTTCGCAGCCCTCGCAGCCGCACCGGACGCCCGAAGAGACACCGCCCCCGACCCGCACCCCTCAAGACCGCCGTTCACCCCCCTCGTCGCCCGTGCCCAGCCAGCCCGCCAGCTTGCCGCCGCGGCCCACCGCGCGCAGGCGGCGCTCGGTGGCGTCGCGTACCGGGTCGGTGGCGACCACCAGCAGTTCGTCGCCCTGGCGCAGCACGGTCGAGGGGCTCGGGACGAAGGACTTGCCGTCGCGGACGACGAGGGTGACGGCGGCGCCGGTGGGCAGCCGCAGCTCGCCCACCTCCACGCCGTGCATCTTGGAGCCCTTGGGGATGGCGACCGACAGCAGATGCCCGCGCAGCCGCTCCAGCGGCGCGGACTCCACGCCGAGGTCGGCGGCCTCGTCGCCCTGGCCCAGGTGCAGCTTGCGGGCCACCCACGGCAGTGTCGGTCCCTGGATCAGGGTGTAGACGACGACCAGCACGAAGACGATGTTGAAGATCTTCCGGCTGGCCTCGACGCCCTCCACCATCGGGATCGTCGCCAGGATGATGGGCACGGCGCCGCGCAGCCCGGCCCAGGACATCAGCGCCTGCTCCGGCCAGGGCATCCGGAACGGCAGCAGGCAGAGGATCACGCTGAGCGGGCGGGCCGCCATGGTCAGCACCAGTCCGACGACGAGCGCGGGCACCACGTCGTCGCCGAGTTCGCTCGGGGTGACCAGCAGGCCGAGCAGGACGAACATGCCGATCTGCGCGAGCCAGCCGAGCCCCTCGGCGAAGCCGCGGGTGGCCGGCCAGTGCGGCAGCCGGGCGTTGCCCAGCACCATCGAGGCGAGGTAGACGGCGAGGAATCCGCTGCCGTGGGCCATGGCGCCGGCCGCGTAGGCGCCGACGGCGATGGCCATGACGGCGATCGGGTAGAGACCCGAGGCGGGCAGGGCCACCCGGCGCAGCCCCCAGGCGCCCAGCCAGCCCACGGCGAGACCGATCGCGGCGCCGATGGCCAGCTCCAGCAGTATCTCGCCGAGGAGCACGTACCAGTGGTGGATGGGGCCTGCCGTGGAGAAGGAGACGACCAGGATGACCACGGGCGCGTCGTTGAAGCCGGACTCGGCCTCGAGCGTGCCGGTCACCCGGGACGGCAGGGGGATCCTGCGCAGCACCGAGAAGACGGCCGCGGCGTCCGTCGAGGAGACCACCGCGCCGATGATCAGCGCCTGCCGCCACTCGAGCCCGATCAGATAGTGCGCGCCGGTGGCCGTGACGCCGACGCTCACCGCGACGCCGGCCGTGGCCAGCGCGGAGGCGGTGGGCAGGGCGGGCTTGATCTCGTTCCACTTGGTGCCCAGACCACCCTCGGCCAGGATCACCACCAGGGCCGCATACCCGGTGACCTGTGTCAGCTCGGCATTGTCGAACTGGATGTTCCCGATGCCGTCCTGGCCCATGGCGATGCCGATGCCCAGGTAGACGAGCAGGCTGGGGAGCCCGCTGCGCGAGGAGATCCGGACCGCTGCCACGGCGACGAGCAGGACGAGCGAGCAGACCAACAGGAGCTGGTTGAGGTGGTGGATGGTCAGCGGACCTTCCCTTCTCCCGGGCGAATTGCTTTGTTAGGTTACCTAACTCTCGGTCGTTTCCCGATGCTCGCGCGGGCGGCGTCGAACGCCGGTGCGGTCCGGTTCCCGACTCCCCGTCCAGAGGTACGGGGCCCTCCGCATATCGTTGCTCCAGCGCTCACACAGAAGAACAGCCCGACCTGCCGCTCGCGTTAGGACAGCAAGGACAGCGATGCCCACCGATACCACCGCCTCCACGGGTCAGCAGCCCGGCACGTCCGGCAGGAAAAGCAGAACAAGAGGGCGCAAACTCCGCCTGATCGTGCTCGTCCTGGTGCTGGCCCTGATCGGCGGTGCGGCCTACGGGGCGTACTGGTCCATCAGCACCGTGCGTGCCTCCTTCCCGCAGACCAAGGGCTCGATCACTCTGCAGGGTCTCACCGGCACCGTCGACGTGAAACGGGACGGGAACGGCATTCCGCAGATCTACGCCTCCTCCGACGAGGACCTGTTCATGGCGCAGGGCTATGTCCAGGCGCAGGACCGGTTCTACGAGATGGACGTCCGCCGGCACCTGACCGCCGGGCGCCTGTCGGAGATGTTCGGCAAGGGCCAGGTCGAGAACGACGAGTTCCTGCGCACCCTCGGCTGGCACCGGATCGCCCAGGAGGAGTACGAGAAGAAGCTCTCGCCGCAGACCAGGAAGTACCTCCAGGCGTACGCCAAGGGGGTCAACGCCTACCTCGAGGGCAAGGAGGGCGAGGAGATCTCCCTGGAGTACGCGGCGCTGGGCTTCGAGAACGACTACAAGCCCGGCCCGTGGACCCCGGTCGACTCGGTGGCCTGGCTCAAGGCGATGGCCTGGGACCTGCGCGGCAACATGCAGGACGAGATCGACCGCGCCCTGATGACCAGCCGCCTCGGCCCGAAGCAGATCGCCGACCTGTACCCGGCGTACCCCTACAGCCGGAACAAGCCGGTCATCCTCGAGGGCCAGTACAACGAGCTCACCAAGGCGTACGAGCAGGGCGACGGCGCGAGCGGCACGGGCACCGGGAACGGCACCGGCACCGGGACCGGCAGCGGCACCGGGACCGGTGGCGGCACGGGAGCAGGGACCGGCACCGGCACGGGTACGGGTACGGGCGCCGGAACGGGTACCGGCACCGGCACCGGTACGGGAAGCGGGACCGGAGGGTCCGCGCTGGAGAGTCAGCTCACCGGCCTCCAGGAGGTCATGAAGGACCTCCCGGCCGCCGTCGGCGTCAACGGCGACGGCATCGGCTCCAACTCCTGGGTGGTCTCCGGCAAGCACACCATCACCGGCAAGCCGCTGCTCGCCAACGACCCGCACCTGTCGGCCTCGCTGCCGTCCGTCTGGTACCAGATGGGCCTGCACTGCCGCAGCGTCTCCGCCAAGTGCCAGTACGACGTGGCCGGTTACACCTTCGCGGGCATGCCCGGAGTGATAATCGGACACAACCAGGACATCGCCTGGGGTCTGACCAACTCCGGGGTCGACGTCACCGACCTCTACCTGGAGAAGATCACCGGCGACGGCTACCTGGTCGACGGCAAGATCAAGCCGTTCAGGACGCGCGAGGAGACCATCAAGGTCGCCGGCGGCTCCGACGAGAAGATCGTCGTCCGGGAGACGGACAACGGCCCCCTGCTCTCCGACCGCAGCAAGGAGCTGGTGCGGGTCGGCAAGAAGGCCACCGTCGACAACGCCGCCCCCGACCGCGGCGACGGCTACGGCGTCTCCCTGCGCTGGACCGCCCTCGACCCCGGCCGCACCATGGACTCCGTCTTCGCCATCAACCGGGCGAAGAACTGGAACGACTTCCGTGAGGCCGCCCGGCTGTTCGAGGTGCCCTCGCAGAACCTGGTCTACGCCGACACCGGCAACCACATCGGCTACACGCTGCCCGGCAAGATCCCCACCCGCGCCCAGCGGCACGACGGCTCGATCCCGGCGCCCGGCTGGGACAGCGACTACCGCTGGACCGGCTGGATCGACCAGGACGAGCTGCCCTACGAGTACGACCCCGAGCGCGGCTACATCGTCACCGCCAACCAGGCCGTCGTCGGCAAGGAGTACCCGTACACGCTGACCACGGACTGGGGCTACGGCGCCCGCAGCCAGCGCATCACCGACCTGATCCAGTCGAAGATCAAGGACGGCGGCAAGATCTCCACCGACGACATGCGGCAGATGCAGCTGGACAACCAGAGCTCCATCGCCAGGCTGCTGGTGCCCGAGCTGCTCAAGATCGACGTCGGGGACAAGGACGTCCGCGAGGCGCAGAAGCTGCTGGAGGGCTGGGACTACACCCAGGACGCCGACTCGGCCGCCGCCGCGTACTTCAACGCCGTGTGGCGCAACATCCTGGAGCTGGCCTTCGGCAACAAGCTGCCCAAGGAGCTGCGGGTCGAGGGGCAGTGCCTGTGGGTCGAGCCGGTCAACACCACCGGCCCCGCCGACGAGACCCGCAAGGTGCGCGAGTGCGGCATGCGCGCGCCGGACCAGGCGCAGCCGGACGGCGGCGACCGCTGGTTCGAGGTGGTCCGCAATCTGATGGACGACCAGGACAGCGACTGGTGGAAGACCGCCAAGGCCGGCACCCGTCCGGGCGCGGAGAACCGTGACGAGCTGTTCAAGCGCGCCCTGATCGATGCCCGCTGGGAGCTGACCGCCAAGCTGGGCAAGGACATCGACACCTGGAGCTGGGGCCGGCTGCACCGCCTGTTCCTGAAGAACCAGACCCTGGGCACCGAGGGCCCGGGCCTGCTGCAGCGCGTCCTCAACCGGGGGCCGTGGAAGCTCGGCGGCGGCGAGGCGACCGTCAACGCCACCGGCTGGAACGCGGCCGGCGGCTACGGGGTCGTCTGGGTGCCGTCGATGCGGATGGTGGTCAACCTCGGCGACCTCGACAAGTCCCGCTGGATCAACCTCACCGGCGCCTCCGGCCACGCCTACAACGCCCACTACGTCGACCAGACCGACAAGTGGGCCGAGGGCAAGCTGCTGGAGTGGTCGTTCTCCGAGCGGGCGGTGCAGGACAGCACGAGCGACACGCTGCTGCTCAAGCCCTGAGCGGACCGGCGCAGTGACGAAGGGGCCCTCCGGACTTCCGGAGGGCCCCTTCCTCATGTCCGGGACCATGTCCTCGTGCAGGCCCCGGAGGGTCAGCGTCCTCGTGCAGGCCCCGGGTGGTCAGCCGAACCTGCGCACCCCCGACGGCGTCACCGCCGCGTGCACCGGCCGGTCGTGCGGCTCCCCGGGCACGTGCTCGACGACCTCCGCGTCGTACAGCAGCACCATCAGCGACGGGCGCGCACCCGCGCGCTCCAGGCGGGCCAGGACCCGGTCGTAGGAGCCGCCGCCGCGGCCCAGCCGCATCCCGCGCCGGTCGACGGCGAGGCCCGGCAGCAGCACCACGTCCGCCTTGAGGATCGCGTCCGGGCCGAGCGGCGCCCCGCCCGGCTCGAAGAGATGCATCTTCCCGCCGTGCCTGACGGGGGCGAGGGAGTCCTCGCCCGTGTAGAGGCCCCAGTCCAGGTCGTTGTCCGGGAGCAGCGCGGGCAGCAGCACCCGGGTACCCCGCTCGTGCAGCGCGTCCAGCAGCGCACGGGTGCCGGGCTCGCTCCCCACCGAGACGTACGCGGCCACCGTGCGCGCCTGCGTCAGTTCGGGCAGGGCGAGCGCCTGCTCGGCCAGCGCCGCCGCCGCAACCCGCACGTCATCCGCAGTCAAGGCGCGCCTCGCCTCGGCGATATGCCGCCGCAACGCGCGCTTGTCAGCCTCGTCCGAGCCCTTGTTCTGTCTCAAGATTGTCCTCGTACTGTCTCAATATGCTCATATGAGCGGGAAGTAACCGGAGCGACAGATTCCCAGTAAACGCACCGGATATGGTGTCCGGCATGAGTCAGTCGCACCCTCGGATCAGCAAGGCTGTCATTCCCGCAGCAGGCCTGGGCACCCGGTTCCTGCCGGCCACCAAGGCCACCCCGAAGGAAATGCTGCCGGTCGTCGACAAGCCGGCGATCCAGTACGTGGTCGAAGAGGCCGTCGCCGCCGGTCTCGACGACGTCCTCATGGTCACCGGACGCAACAAGCGCCCCCTGGAGGACCACTTCGACCGCAACTACGAACTGGAGTCCGCCCTCGAGAAGAAGGGCGACGCCGAACGCCTCGCCAAGGTCCAGGAGTCCAGCGACCTCGCGACCATGCACTACGTCCGCCAGGGCGACCCCAAGGGTCTCGGCCACGCCGTGCTGTGCGCCGCCCCGCACGTGGGTGACGAGCCCTTCGCGGTGCTCCTCGGCGACGACCTGATCGACCCGCGCGACCCGCTGCTGAAGCGGATGATCGAGGTGCAGGCGCAGTACGGCGGCAGCGTCATCGCCCTGACGGAGGTGGCCCCGGAGCAGATTCACCTCTATGGCTGCGCCGCCGTCGAGACCACCGAGGACGCCGACGTGGTCCGTGTGGGCGGCCTCGTGGAGAAGCCCGAGCCGGCCGACGCTCCGTCCAACCTGGCCGTCATCGGCCGTTACGTGCTCGACCCCGCCGTTTTCGGGATACTGCGCGAGACCGAGCCCGGCCGCGGGGGCGAGATCCAGCTCACCGACGCGCTGCAGAAGCTCGCCGCCGACGAGAGCATCGGCGGCCCGGTGCACGGCGTCGTCTTCAAGGGCCGGCGCTATGACACCGGCGACCGGGGCGACTACCTCCGTGCCATTGTCCGACTCGCGTGCGAACGTGAAGACCTGGGCCCGGACTTCCGGACCTGGCTCCGCCGTTACGTCACCGAGGAGATGCAGCGAAGTTGAGCACCGCCGCGCCCCGCACCGCAGGCCCGGACCACCTCTGGACGGTGGACGAGCACCTGGACGACATCCTCAGCACCGTCCGCCCGCTCGAACCCATCGAACTCAACCTCCTCGACGCACAGGGCTGCGTCCTGGTGGAGGACATCACGGTCCCGGTCTCCCTGCCCCCCTTCGACAACAGCTCGATGGACGGGTACGCGGTGCGGGTCGCGGATGTCGCGGGCGCCAGCGAGGCCTACCCGGCGGCCCTGGAGGTCGTCGGGGACGTCGCGGCCGGCCAGTCCGAGCCGCTGCACGTGGGCCCCGGCCAGGCCGCCCGCATCATGACCGGCGCCCCGCTGCCGCCCGGCGCGGAGACCGTCGTCCCCGTGGAGTGGACCGACGGCGGCCTCGGCGAGGGCCCCGCCACCGGCATGCGCGCCCGCAGCCTCGCCCCCGAGGCGGCCGGCGGCCAGGTGCTGGTCTACCGCCCGGCCGGGGCGGGCGCCCACGTCCGCGCGCAGGGCAGCGACGTGAAGGCCGGGGACCGCGCGCTCGAGGCCGGCACCGTGCTCGGCCCGCCGCAGATCTCCCTGCTCGCCGCCATCGGCCGCGGCACCGTCCGGGTACGGCCCCGCCCGCGCGTGGTGGTCATGTCCACCGGCAGCGAACTCGTCCAGCCCGACGAGGAACTGCGGCCCGGTCAGATCTACGACTCCAACAGCTACGCCCTGACCGCCGCCGCCCGTGACGCCGGCGCGATCGCCTACCGGGTGGGCGCGGTCGCCGACGACGCCGACACCCTGCGCGACGCCATCGAGGACCAGCTGGTCCGCGCCGACCTGATGGTCACCACCGGCGGGGTCAGCGTCGGCGCGTACGACGTGGTCAAGGAGGCCCTGTCCTACGCCGGGGACGAGGACGAACCGGGCAGCGGCGTGGAGTTCCGCAGGCTCGCCATGCAGCCCGGCAAGCCCCAGGGCTTCGGCTCCATCGGCCCCGACCACACCCCGCTGCTGGCCCTCCCCGGCAACCCGGTCTCCTCCTACGTCTCCTTCGAGCTGTTCGTCCGGCCCGCCATCCGCACCCTCATGGGCCTGCCCGACGTGCACCGGCCCCGGACCCGGGCCACCCTCACCGCCGACGAGCCGCTCACCTCCCCCAGGGGCCGCCGCCAGTTCCTGCGCGGCCGCTACGCCGACGGGAAGGTGACCCCGGTCGGCGGCGCCGGATCCCATCTGGTGGCCGCGCTCGCCCGGGCCAACGCGCTGATCGTCGTCCCCGAGGACACCGAGTCCGTCGCGCCCGGCACGGACGTCGAGGTGGTCCTGCTCGGCTGACCGGCCCCGACGCGCGGTACCGTGTCGCGCACAGCAGGCCCGCGCGCCGCACCGCGCCGGGCCCGGACCGGGAGCACCGAGCAGCATGACTGTGCCACCCCGGGGGGAGACCCCCGGCACCGCCGACCAGGAGACCGAGCGGCAGCGCCTGACCCACATCGACGAGGCGGGCGCGGCCCGCATGGTCGACGTGTCCGGCAAGGACGTCACCGCCCGCACCGCCCGCGCCACCGGCCGCGTCCTCGTCTCGCCCCGCGTGATCGAGCTGCTGCGCGGCGAGGGCGTGCCCAAGGGCGACGCGCTGGCCACCGCGCGGATCGCGGGGATCATGGGCGCCAAGCGCACCCCCGATCTGATCCCGCTGTGCCACCCCCTGTCGCTGTCCGGTGTGAAACTGGACCTTGAGGTCGCGGACGACGCGGTGGAGATCGCGGCCACCGTGAAGACCACGGACCGCACGGGCGTCGAGATGGAGGCGCTCACCGCGGTCTCGGTCGCCGCGCTCACCGTGATCGACATGGTCAAGGCGGTCGACAAGGAGGCGGTCATCACGGACGTGCGGGTCGAGGAGAAGACGGGCGGCAAGTCGGGCGACTGGAGCAGGGCATGAGCTATCGCGCGCTGGTGGTCACCGCCTCCAACCGCGCCGCGGCCGGGGTCTACGAGGACCGGGGCGGGCCGCTGATCGCCGAGGGCCTGAAGCGGCTCGGCTTCGAGGTCGACGGCCCGCAGATCGTGCCGGACGGCGACCCGGTGGAGGCCGCGCTGCGCGCGGGCGCCGACGCCGGGTACGACGTCATCGTCACCACCGGCGGCACCGGCATCTCGCCCACCGACCGCACCCCGGAGGCCACCCGCCGGGTGATCGACCGCGAGGTCCCCGGCATCGCGGAGGCCATCCGGGCGCACGGCCGGGACAAGGTGCCGACGGCGGCGCTGTCCCGGGGGCTGGCCGGGGTCGCGGGCAGCACGCTGATCGTGAACCTGCCCGGCTCCAGCGGCGGCGTCAGGGACGGCCTGGCCGTCCTGGAGCCCCTGCTGCGGCACGCCGTCGACCAGCTGCGCGGCGGTGACCACCCCGGACCCGCCGCGGACAGCGGGGGTGCGACCTGAACCGGCCCTTCTGGCCCGTGGAGCTGGTGGACGGCGACATCGTCCTCCGGCCGATAAGGCTGCGCGACCAGCGGGCCTGGCGCGAGGTCAACCGGCGCAACCGCGACTGGCTGCGGCCCTGGGAGGCGACCATCCCGCCGCCGACGCCCCACGGGCCGGTCGCGCACCGGCCGACCTTCCGTCAGATGGTGCGCCATCTGCGGTCGGAGGCGAACGCGGGCCGGATGCTGCCGTTCGTCATCGAGTACCAGGGGCGGCTGGCCGGTCAGTTGACGGTCGCCGGGATCACCTGGGGGTCGATGTGCTCCGGGCACATCGGCTACTGGGTGGACGAGGCGGTGGCCGGGCGCGGGGTGATGCCGACGGCGGTGGCACTCGCCGTGGACCACTGTTTCCGAACCGTCGGACTGCACCGGATCGAGGTCTGCATTCGCCCGGAGAACGGGCCCAGCCGACGGGTCGTGGAGAAACTCGGATTCCGCGAAGAGGGACTGCGGCCGCGATATCTGCACATCGACGGAGCATGGCGGGACCATCTCGTCTTCGCGCTCACCGCGGAGGAAGTGCCCGAGGGCCTGCTCAACCGCTGGCACCGGTCGCGGGCCCGCGACGAGCGGCGTGGCCCGGGCGTCCGCCACCCACCCGGAAATTGAATAAACGTTCGAAATTGATCGGATGGCGACCGAGTGAAGGCGGAGAATTCCCGTCCCGGATGGTCCGCTGATCGCATGCGTCACAAGAAAAGTTCGAAATATCAGCCAGATCGTGCGACACACCGGCGGAATTGGCAGATGGCGTCATGCAAACCCCTCTACCGTGTGAGGTGTGAGCAGCAGCGGCCTCATCTACGCAGTCATCGTCGGGGCCTGGGCCGCCTACTTGGTGCCGATGTGGCTCCGTAGGCAGGACGAGCTCAACGAGGCTCGTCCGACGGAACGCTTCAGCACCGCCATCCGACTGCTGTCCGGACGGGCGGGCATGGAGCGCCGGTACGCCAAGGACCTGCGGGCGCGCTCCGCCGACGAGGGGGAGTACGACGCCCACGACCCGGACGCGGTCACCGACTCGGTGGACGTCCGGGCCTTCGCCGTGTCCCAGACCCGACGCGAGGAACCCGTCCCGGAGCCCGCCCCCGAGCCCCTGGCCGACCCCGAGGAACCCACCGTGCGGGTCCCGGCGGCCCGGCAGGAACCGCCGGCCGAGCGGGCCGAGAGAGCCGACCGTGCCGTGCAGGCGGCCCAGCGCGCCCAGAAGGCCCGCGCGGCGCAGGCCGCCGCGGCGCGGGCCCGGCGCTCCAAGGTGCTCGCGCGCCGCCGGCGCACCACCACGCTGCTCTTCCTCGCCTTCACCCTGGGCGCGATCGTCGCGGCCGTCGGAGGGCTCGCCTTCCTGTGGGTGCCGGGCGTGCCCGCCGTGCTGCTCAGCGCGTACATCGCCTACCTCCGCTCCCAGGAGCGGCGCCGCTTCGCCTACCAGATGGACCGCAGGCAGGCCGAGGCCGCCGCCCAGCGCCTGCACGACCGCCGCCGGCCCCACACCCGCCCCTCGGTCCAGGAGACCGGATCCGCCGAGCCACAGGACGGACCGCCCTCCGGCGCCGCCCCGGACCCCGGCCTGTCCGCCCTCGCCGCCGACCGCCGCGCCCTGGTCGAGCAGACCGACCACGCCGAGTGGGTCGATCAGCAGCGCGAGCGCCGGCGGCCTCCCGGCCAGGGCGACAGCTGGGACCCCGTCCCGGTGCCGCTGCCGACGTACGTGACGGCGCCGGTCGCCCCGCGCGCCACCAGCGACGTGGACCTGGGCGCACCGGACACCTGGAGCTCCGCCCGCTCCAGCGCGGTCGCACCGGAGGAGGCGCCCGCCGCCGAGCCCGCCGTGCCGGAGCCGGCCGAGCCCGCCGGCCAGCAGGACGCCGGCCCGCGCAGCGACGTCCGCCGCGCCGCCTCGGCTCGCCGCGCCCGCGAGCGCGGACGCACCCCGCTCTTCGACCAGTACGAGGACGGGGAGCACCGCCGGGCTGCCAACGAGTAGCCCGCCGCCCACCTCGAACAACGATTTTTGAGCACCCCGGCGGGGATGCTAAAGTTTCACTCGTTGCAAGGGCCTGTGGCGCAGTCCGGTAGCGCACCTCGTTCGCATCGAGGGGGCCAGGGGTTCAAATCCCCTCAGGTCCACGCACATCGGAACCCCGGTTGGTGGTAACCAGCCGGGGTTCTTTCATGTCGTACAGCAGCGAAGTCCGGCGTGATCGTCAGCCGGCCGCCTTGTCGATGATGCGCTCCATCTCCTCTCGGCCGAAGGCCCGCAGCGTCGTCGTCCGCACGTTGCCCACACCACCGAGCTGCAGGAGTGCGGCGGTGGCAGTTTCGTCGTCAGGCGCCTCGACGACGGCCACGAGGTCGTACGGACCGACGGTCCAGTAGATGCTCAGGAGCTTCGCCCCGAGCTTCTGCACCGCTGAACCGAAGGCCTCGGCACGCTTCGCGGTGTCCTTGTAGTTCCGGATACCTTGATCGGTCCAGCTCAGTAAGCTGACGTACGTCGGCATGTTTCCTTCACCTTCACGCGATGACTCATCCTGAAGGTCAAGCCTGGACACCTGGGCTGGAACATGTACGAGGTGCGCACCCGAACGAGCAACGGGCCCCTAATGCCCCGTGCCCTTTCCTGACCGTCATGAGCCGAGGCCGGTCATGTCCAGCACCTTGGCCTTGTCCGGTGGACGTACGTCCAGGGGCTTGTCGAAGGCGCTGAAGGACGTGGTGGTCTGGAGTCTGGCGTCCTTGTAGACGGCCTTGAGGATGTACGGCTTGCCCTCGGCGGCGATGTAGAAGGTGAAGGTGCCGTCCTTGTCGTCGGTGACTTTCAGCGTGATCGCCGGGGTGCCGTCGACCTCGGCCGGTTCGCCCTTCTCCGCACGGCCGAACGAGGCGAACTCGTGCGTGCACCGGGAGAGACCGTCCCCCGGCTGTGACTCGTCGGCAGAGGTTTTGATCCACCGGTCCTGCTTGCCGGGACGGGACATGCGACGGCCCGACTCCTCGAGGTAGGCCCGGTTCGGGCGGACGTAGTCCGTCCCGTCGATCCGGATCTGCTCGATGGCGGCACCTGAGGCGGAGGACGCCTTGAAGGTGCACGTGCCTTCGAGGTCGGTCGTCAGGCGGGTGGTGAGGTCGTCACCGCCGGTCGTCCTGGTGACCGTGGCGATGGTCACCGATCTCAGAGCCCGCATCGTGGCATTCGCGTCGTCGAGCAGCTGGTCGGCGGAGGGTTCCGCCGGACCGCCGTCCGTGCAGCCGGTCGCGGTGACGCCCATGAGAAGGCACGCCAGGACAGCCGTCACGGTGGTCGGAATCGTTCGCACAGAGCCCCCCTCAGGTTGAATCTGATCATGCTACGGGGAGCTCGGGCCTCACATGGGCGTCCTTCACCAACGTGAGACATCGGTGCAGAGCATCAACCGCCGTGACCACGGCGGTGGTTCGGGCGGCCTCGGTCACACCGGCGGCCTGCACCACCAGTGGTCGTCACCGGTGAGGGCGTGGTGGAGGTAGGTCTTCAGGTCGGGGGCGGTCCACAGGCGGCTGTCGGTTTCGTGGTCCCAGACGAAGACGTCGGGGCGGTGGTCAGGGGCCGCGGGAGGCTCCGGCCGAGGCGGTGCTCGGCGGCGGTGAGAGCGCACCCGTCAGCGGGGGATCTGAACTCGACGTCGGGGGAGGCCTCGGTGGCGGTTGCTTTGCACATGGGCAGGGTGCGCGTCGCCCTACGGCCTCGGCTGCTGGAGGGGCTTGGCGAAGCAGCGGCTTTCCTTGTGGAAGCGGTAGTAGCCGAAGGGCTCGCAGGGCTCGTAGCCGCTGGAGGTGTAGAGGGCGATGGCCTCGGGCTGCTTAGTGCCGGTCTCCAGGACCATGCGGACGCGGCCGGCCGCGCGGGCGTCCTCCTCCAGGGCGGCCAGGATGCGGCGGGCCAGGCCGCGGCCGCGCATCTGCTCGATGACGTACATCCGCTTCAGCTCGGCGTCGCCGTCGCGGTTGCCCTCGTCGTTGGCGTCCCGTGCCCGCCAGCCGCCGGAGGCGACCGGGGTGCCGTTCTCGTCGTAGGCGAGCAGGTAGATGCCGTTCGGGGGCGTGAAGTCCGCGGGGTCCAGGGGCGTGGCGTCGCCGCCGTCGCCGTAACGGACGTGGTACTCGGCCTGAACCTCGTCGTTCAGCTTGACGGCGTCGGGGTGGTCGAAGGGGACCCGGCGGATGTCCATACTGAGTACCGTAAATCAATCCAGGAGGTGGGGGGCGGGACCCGTCCAGTGTGCCGGTATCGTGCCGGGGTGTTCACTGTGACCTCCGTCAATGTCAACGGGCTGCGGGCCGCCGCCAGGAAGGGCTTCGTGGAGTGGCTGGCCGCGACCGACGCCGATGTGCTGTGCCTGCAGGAGGTGCGTGCGGAGCCGGAGCAGCTGCCCGGCACGGTGCGCGCGCCCGAGGGCTGGCATGTGGTGCATGCGCCGTCCGCCGCGAAGGGGCGGGCCGGGGTGTCGCTGTACAGCCGGCGGGAGCCGGACCGGGTGCGGGTCGGGTTCGGGTCGGCCGAGTTCGACGGCAGCGGGCGGTACGTGGAGATGGACCTGCCGGGTGTGACGGTCGCCTCGCTGTATCTGCCCTCCGGTGAGGTGGGGACCGCGCGGCAGGACGAGAAGATGCGGTTCCTCGGGGAGTTCCTCGCGCATCTCAAGGAGCTGCGCGAGCGGGCCGCGGCCGACGGGCGCGAGGTGCTGGTCTGCGGGGACTGGAACATCGCCCACCAGAAGGCCGACCTGAAGAACTGGCGGGGGAACACCAAGAACTCCGGTTTCCTGCCGGAGGAGCGGGAGTGGCTGTCGCGGGTGTTCGACGCGGCCGACGGCGGCTATGTCGATGTCGTGCGGGCGCTGCATCCGGACGTGGACGGGCCGTACACCTGGTGGTCCTACCGGGGGCGGGCGTTCGACAATGACACAGGGTGGCGGATCGACTACCACGCTGCCACGCCGGGGCTCGCGGGGCGTGCGGTGAAGGCGTATGTGGAGCGGGCGGCCTCGCATGCGGAGCGCTGGTCGGACCATGCACCGGTGACCGTCGTCTACGACCGTTGAGACGCGTTCGGCCGTTGAGACGCGTTCGGCCGTTGTGGCGCGGGCGCGATCAGGCCTCGTCCGCCCCGGCAGCCTTCCCGTCGCGCTCGTCGGCCGTCTCGTGCTTCTTGCGCAGCAGGCGGTCCATGGCGAGGGAGAGTTCCGCGTCCACCACGCTGCGGGCCAGGGGGCGCAGGCGGTGCAGGGCCTCCTCGGGGGCGTGACGCAGGATCAGGTCGGCGAAGAGGTCGGCGAGGGCGTCGGCGTGGGTGCGGACCTCCTTGCCGGCGCGCAGCACCTCCGCGAGCGGGATGCCCTCGCGGACCAGGGCGGTGGAGACGTCCAGCAGGCGGCGGCTGATGTGGACGATCTGCTGGCCGTCGGTGCCGAGGTAGCCGAGGTCCATCGCCGCGGCCAGGTTCTCCGGGGTGTCCTCGCCGGCGAAGCGTTCGGCCAGCTCCTCGGGGGTGAGGCGTACCGGGGTCTCGTCGGTGGGCGGCTCCATGCCGAGCAGCTCGCCGACGTCCCGGCCGTGGTCGAAGGCCTCGGCCAGCTCGGCTATGCCGTTCAGGGTGTGGCCGCGCTCCAGCAGGGCGGTGATGGTGCGCAGCCGGGCCAGGTGGCGGTCGTCGTACCAGGCGATACGGCCCTCGCGGCGGGGCGGCGGGATCAGCTTGCGTTCGCGGTAGAAGCGCAGGGTCCGCACGCTGATGCCGGCCAGCCGCGCCAGCTCGTCCATGCGGTACTCGCGCCGTTCACCGGATGCCTTCTCGCCCTCTGCCACGTCAGAAGCCTATGGCGTACCACCGGTAACTTTCCTCGCCGACCCCCTACCCATGAGTAGGCCACTGCTCTACTCTCCCCATCGTGCCAGTATTCACTGGCAGAGTTCTGAGCGATGCGTGGAGGCTTCGGGATGGCCGAGCACGAACACGAACATGTACGGGTCGCGGTGGTCGGGTCCGGGTTCGGCGGGCTGGGCGCCGCCGTCCGGCTGCGGCGCGAGGGGATCACCGACTTCGTCGTCCTGGAGCGGGCGAGCAGCGTGGGCGGGACATGGCGGGACAACAGCTACCCCGGCTGTGCCTGCGACGTTCCCTCGCACCTGTACTCCTTCTCCTTCGCGCCCAACCCCGACTGGCCCCGTTCCTTCTCCGGGCAGGAGCACATCCGCGCCTATCTGGAGCGGGTCACCGACACCTTCGGGCTGCGCCCCCACATCCGCTTCGACTCGGAGGTGAAGCGGATGGTGTGGGACACCGAGCGGCTGCGGTGGGACATCGAGACCAGCAGCGGCAGCCTGAGCGCCGATGTCGTCGTCTCCGCCACCGGCCCGCTGTCCGACCCGAAGATCCCGGACATCCCGGGCCTCGACACCTTCCCCGGCAAGGTCTTCCACTCCGCCCGCTGGGACCACGACTACGACCTGCGCGGCAAGCGGGTCGCCATGATCGGCACCGGCGCCTCCGCCATCCAGATCGTGCCGTCCATCCAGCCGGAGGTCTCCCGCCTCACCCTCTTCCAGCGCACCCCGGCCTGGGTCCTGCCGCGCGTCGACCGGACCATCAGCGCAGCCGAGCGCGCCCTGCACCGCGCCCTGCCCTTCACCACCCAGCTGCGCCGCGGACTGCTGTGGGGCGTACGCGAGTTGCAGGTCCAGGCGTTCACCAAGCATCCGGGTGAGCTGGGCCTGGTGGAGGCGCTGGCCAAGCGCAACATGGCCCGCGCCATCAAGGACCCCGAACTGCGCGCCAAGCTCACTCCGGACTACCGCATCGGCTGCAAGCGGATCCTGCTGTCCAGCACCTACTATCCGGCGCTCGCCCAGCCCAATGTCGACGTCGTCGCCAGCGGCCTGAGCGAGGTGCGCGGCTCGACGGTGGTGGCCGCCGACGGCACCGAGGCCGAGGTCGACGCGATCATCTTCGGCACCGGCTTCCATGTGACCGACATGCCCATCGCCGAGCGGGTCGTCGGCGCCGAGGGCAAGACCCTCGCCGAGGCCTGGGCGGACGGGATGCAGGCGCTGCGCGGAGCCTCCGCCGCCGGCTTCCCCAACTGGATGACGATCATCGGGCCCAACACCGGCCTCGGGAACTCCTCCATGATCCTGATGATCGAGTCCCAGCTGAACTACATGGCCGACTACCTCCGCCAGCTGGACGTCCTCGGCGGTCGCGCCGCCCTCGACGCCCGCCCCAGCGCCGTGCGCGCCTGGAACCACCGCGTCCAGCAGCGCATGAAGCGCACCGTGTGGAACACCGGCGGCTGCACCAGCTGGTACCTGGACGCCAACGGACGCAACACCACCATCTGGCCCGGCACCACCTACGAGTTCCGGCGCGAGACCCGGCGGGTGGACCTCGCCGAGTACGCCGTCCTGCGCCCGCCCGCCGAGGACGAGCCCGCCGCCCCGCAGGAGACCACGGAGAACGCCGAGGTGAGCGCATGAGCCGGCTGACCCACGTCACCTCGGGGCCCTACGCCCCGCCGCCCGCCGCCCGCGAGCTGACCGCCGTCTCCGCCGACGGCGCCCGGCTGCACGTCGAGGTGCACGGCCCCGACGACGCGCCCGCCGTCGTCCTCGCGCACGGCTGGACCTGCTCCACCGCCTTCTGGGCGGCCCAGATCCGCGAACTCGCCGCCGACCACCGGGTCATCGCCTACGACCAGCGCGGCCACGGCCGCAGCCCGGCGAGCCCCGTGTGCACCGAGCAGGCCCTCGCCGACGACCTGGAGGCGGTGCTGGCCGCCGCCCTCACGCCCGGCGAACGGGCCGTGATCGCCGGGCACTCCATGGGCGGCATGGCCATCATGGCCGCCTCCGCCCGGCCCAGGGTCCGTGAGCACGCGGCGGCCGTGCTGCTGTGCAGCACCGGCGCCTCCCGGCTGGTCGCCGAGTCGACGGTGCTGCCGCTGCGCCCGGGCCGGGTGCGCACCTGGCTGACCCGGCGCGTCCTCGGTGCGCGCGCCCCGCTCGGCCCGGTCACGCCCGTCTCCCGACGGATCCTCAAGTACGGGACCATGGGCCCCGCTTCGGCCCCGGAGATGGTGGACGCCTGCGCGCGCATCGTGCACGCCTGCCCCACCCGCGTCCGGTACGCCTGGTCGCGGCTGTTCGAGCCGCTCGATCTCGAGGCCGCCGTCGCCGAGTTGAGGGCGCCGACCGAGGTCGTCGCCGGCTCGGCGGACCGGCTCACCCCACCCGTGCACGCCCGGACCATCGCCGCCGCGCTGCCGAACTGCCTGGGGCTCACCGAGCTGCCCGGGATCGGCCACATGACGCCGGTCGAGGCGCCCGATCTGGTCACCGGGAAGATCCGCGCCCTGGTCGCCGAACACATCGTCAACGCCGTACCCGCCGAGGAGAGCGCATGAGCAGGGTCAGTCTCGAAGGACAGGTCGCCGTCGTCACCGGAGCGGCCCGCGGCGTGGGCGAGCTGCTGGCCCGCAAGCTGTCCGCGCGCGGGGTGAAGGTGGCGCTGGTCGGGCTGGAGCCGGACGCGCTCAAGCAGGTCTCCGGGCGGCTGCACAGCGAGAGCGACCACTGGTACGCCGATGTCACCGACGCCGAGGCGATGGCCCGGGTCGCCGGTGAGGTCAAGAACCGCTTCGGCAAGGTGGACATCGTGGTCGCCAACGCCGGTGTGGCGACCGGGGGTCCGTTCATCGACTCCGACCCGGAGGCCTGGCGCCGGGTCATCGAGGTCAACCTGATCGGATCCGCGGTCACCGCCCGCGCCTTCCTGCCGATGCTGGTGGAGTCCCGGGGCTATCTGCTGCAGATAGCCTCGCTCGCCGCCATCACCCCGGCGCCCATGATGACCGCGTACTGCGCCTCCAAGTCCGGTGTGGAGGCGTACGCGCACAGTCTGCGCGCCGAGGTGGGGTACCGGGGCGTGAAGGTGGGCGTCGGCTATCTGTCGTGGACCGACACCGACATGGTGCGCGGGGCCGATCAGGACGCCGTGATGCGGGAGTTGAGGCAGCGGCTGCCGTGGCCGTCGAACAAGACCTACCCGCTGGGGCCCGCGGTCGACCGGATCGTGGCCGGCATCGAGCGCCGGTCCGCCCATGTGTACGGGCAGTGGTGGCTGCGCGGCATGCAGGGCATCCGCGGCTGTCTGCCCGCGCTCATCGGCACCGTGGGACAGCGGGAGATGCGGCGCTTCGCGGACCGGCTCGACGGCATGCGGATCGGGCTGGTCGGCGCGGGCGGCAACGCGGATGAGCAGCACCGGGCGTCGGCTGCGGCTTCGGCGTCGACTACGGTGCGTAAGTGATCGACATGCGCAGGGTCATCGCCCGTGTGAATCTGATCGAGCCAGATTCCCTCACCCCCCACGGGAGTGAACCCACATGGGCATGAAGGACCAGTTCCAGGAGAAGGCCGAGCAGCTCAAGGAGCAGGCGAAGCAGCGGACTCAGCAGGGTCAGCAGCGCCAGCCGGGCCGGGAGCAGCAGCCTGGCCGCCGTCGCGACGAGGACATGGAGCCGCAGCGGCGGGAGCAGGAGGAGCGGTTCGACCGGGACTACGAGGTGTAGTTCTCGGCGAGTCCGCCATTGAGAGTGGGGCGCCCTGTGTTTCACGGGGTGCCCCGCTTTCGTGTTGCCGCAACTCTTGTGTCGCCGGTTCGCCGTGGGGGTGCGGATTCGTGGGCGTGTGCGGGTGATTCGGGGCTGGGCGCGCAGTTCCCCGCGCCCCTCAGGGAGTTGCCCTGCCGCTTCTTCAAGGGCGGGGCGGGAGCTTTGGTCTTGAGCGGTCGGGGACGTTGGAGTAGTCGGGGGGTGTGGCCGGGGGGTTGGTCTCCAGGAGGTCCAGGGCGAGGCGTACCGCGTCGTCGAGCTGGGCGTAGCGGCCCTCGGCCCAGTCCAGGGGGGTGCGCAGGGCCTCCACGTCGGGGGTGACGCCCTTGTTCTCGACGGACCAGCCGTAGGCGTCGAACCAGGCCGCGTTCATGGGGACCGTGATCACCGTGCCGTCGCCGAGGCGGTGGCGGCCGGTCATGCCGACCACGCCGCCCCAGGTGCGCTGGCCCACCACCGGGCCCAGTTTGAGCAGCTTGAAGGCGGCGGTGATCATGTCGCCGTCCGAGCTGGTCGCCTCGTCCGCCAGGGCCACCACCGGGCCGCGCGGGGCGTTGGAGGCGTACGACACCGGCTGGGCGTTGCGGGTGAGGTCCCAGCCCAGGATGGTGCGGGTCAGCTTCTCGATGACCAGCTCGCTGATGTGGCCGCCCGCGTTGCCGCGCACGTCGACGATGAGGGCCGGGCGGGACACCTCCATGCGCAGGTCGCGGGTGAACTGGGCCCAGCCGGAGCCGCCCATGTCGGGGATGTGCAGGTAGCCGCACCGGCCGCCGCTCAACTCCCGTACCACCTCGCGGCGTTTGGCCACCCAGTCCTGGTAGCGCAGGGGGCGTTCGTCGATGAGGGGGACGACGGCGACCCGGCGGGGCGGGCCCTCGGCGGCGGGGCGGCCGGGCTCGGGTGCCGGGCGGAAGGTCAGCTCGACCGTGGTGCCGCCGGCGCCCGCGAGCAGCGGGTAGGGGCCGGTGACCGGGTCGACGGGGCGGCCGTCGACATGGGTGAGGACGGCGCCGTCGCGGATGCCGGTGCCGGCCAGCGGGGAGCGGGCCCGGGAGTCGGAGGATTCGCCGGGCAGGATCCGCTTGACCGTCCAGCCGCCGTCGCGGCGCACGAAGTTGGCGCCGAGCAGGCCCTGCGGGCGGCGGTAGTGCGGGGGGCCCTCGTTGCGGCGGGCGGGGGTGACATAGGCGTGGGAGGTGCCGAGTTCGCCGAGGACCTCGCGCAGCAGGTCTGCGAACTCGTCGGGGGAGGCGACGCGTTCGACCAGCGGCCGGTACTGGTGGAGCACGCCGTCCCAGTCGATGCCGCACATGCCGGGGTCCCAGAAGTAGGCGCGGATCAGCCGGCCGGCCTCCTCGTAGGCGCCGCGCCACTCGGCGGGCGGGTCGGCCTCGTGCAGGATGCGCCGCAGGTCGATCCAGACGGTGGAGTCGCTGTCGCCGGCCTCGGTGGCGGGCACCGCGCGCAGATCGCCCTCGTCGGCCACCACCAGCCGGGTGCCGTCGCCGCTCACCGCGAACACATCGAGGTGCTGCACCAGTTCGGACTTCTTCGCCTTGGTGATGTTGAAGTACTCCAGCGTCGGCCGCCCGCTGGTGTCGTCCGGGTTGGCGAAGGTCTCGCCGAGCGCGCCGGAGATGGGCCAGCGCAGCCACACCAGTCCGCCGCCCGCCACCGGCTGCAGCGCCGAGTACTTGGAGGCGGCGACCGGGAACGGGGTCACCCTGCTCTCCAGTCCCTCCACCTCGACGGTGACGGTGCGGCCCTCCTCGCCCTCGTCCGTCTCCACCGGGTCCATGCCGCCGGCGGCCGGGCGGCCCTCGGGGTTCAGCGCGAACGGGGACGGCGTCGCGGACGACAGCGGTACCAGGTAGGGGCGGCAGCCCAGCGGGAAGGAGAGATCGCCGGTGTGCACGTCGTACACCGGGTCGAAGCCGCGCCAGGAGAGGAAGGCGAGGTAGCGGCCGTCGCGGGTGAAGACGGGGTTCTCGTCCTCGAAGCGGCCGTCGGTGACGTCGACGACCAAATGGTCCTTGATGCGGGCGAGTTTGATCTGCCGCAGCGAGCGGCCGATGCCGGGGTGCGACCAGGCGACCCAGGAGCCGTCCGGTGAGAACGCCAGGTCCCGCACCGGGCCGTTGACGGAGCGGATCAGCTCGGTGACTCCGTTCGGGGGCCCGCTGCCTGACTCCTCGTCACCGGCTGTCCCGCCCGAGGGGGCCCCCTCGCCGACGTCGACCAGCAGCAGCCGTCCGTCGTGCGAGGCGACCGCCAGCCGCTCGCCCTCGGGGTCGGACACCAGCTCCAGCACCCGGCCCAGCCGGCCCGCGGCCAGCCGCCGGGGTGCGCGCTGGCCGCTGGCGCGCGGCAGGGAGGCGATCTCGATGGCGTCCTCGCCCTCGGCGTCCGTCACATACGCCACCCGCCCGGTCGCGCCGAGCATCTCCGGCAGCCGCACCCGGACGCCGGGGACGTCGAGCAGGGTGCGGGCGGGGCCGTCGCGGTGGGTGAGCCAGTACAGGCTGCCGCGGACCACGACGGCGCTGGCCCGGCCGGTCTCGTCCACCGAGAAGCCGTCCAGGTTGCGGGCGGCGGGCACCTGGTAGCGGCGCCGCCCGGCGCGGGGTCCGCTCAGCCGCACCCCCAGCTTGCGCGGCACCGAGTCGGGGGACAGGTCGTCCACGATCCACAGGTCGCCGGCGCACTGGTAGACCACCCGGCGGCCGTCGGTGGAGGCGGCGCGGGCGTAGAAGGCGTCGTGGTCGGTGTGGCGGCGCAGGTCGGAGCCGTCGTAGGCGCAGGAGTAGAGGTTGCCGACGCCCTCGTGGTCGGAGAGGAAGGCGATCCGGCCGCCGACGAACATCGGCGACTCCAGATGCCCGCCGATGTCCTGAAGGAGCCGTTGCCCGTGCAGCCAGAGGCGGCCCATCGCCCCGCCCCGGTAGCGCTTCCAGGAGGCGGGCTCGTGCGGCGGGGTGCCGGTGAGCAGCAGGGTCTTGCGCTCGCCGTCGATGCCGGCGACCTGGATGTCGGACACCGGTCCCCAGGGCAGCTTGCGGCCGGGGCTGCCGTCGCAGGCCAGCTTGTAGGCCCAGGTGAAGTAGGAGAAGGGCTCGCCGTGCGAGGTGACGGCGAGGATCTCGGCGTGGCCGTCGTCGTCGGGGGGAGCCCAGCCGCGGACCTGGGTGTCGGAGGAGCCCCAGTAGGTCAGCCGGCGGCCCGGTCCGCCGTCCACCGGGACCAGGTGGACCTCGGGGTCGAGGCTGCGCCAGCTGGTGTACGCGATGTGCCGGCCGTCGGGGGAGAAGCGGGGCGGGCCGAGCTTGGTGCGGTCGACGGTGAGCCGCCAGGCCCGGCCGGGGCCCTCGAGCGGGGCGAGCCAGAGGTCGTCCTCGGTCACGAAGCACAGCAGGTCGTCGTGGAGATGCGGCAGCCGCAGATAGCTCACCTCCCCATGCTTTTCCGGGCCCGGAGCCCGGGCAACTCGGGTGCGCGTGACCCAGGACACGTACGAAACGGTTTCGTTCTCTTAAGAGTCGGGGTATTGTGCGTGGTGTACGAAACCGTGTCGTTCTCCAAGGGCTCCAAGGGCATCTTGCGGAGGGCGGCGCGGAGAGGTCCGGAGCAGAGAGGTGAGCGGGATGACGGACGGCGGCACGGCGCGTCGCAGCCGGATCACCCCCGAGCGCGAGGCCGAGCTGTACCGGGCGGTGCTCGACCTGCTCCGCGAGGTCGGCTACGACGCCCTGACCATGGACGCCGTGGCCGCCCGCACCCGCTCCAGCAAGGCCACCCTCTACCGCCAGTGGGGCGGCAAGGCCGAGCTGGTGGTGAAGGCGATGCGCAGCCAGAAGCCCGGCAGCATCGCGGACATCGACACCGGATCGCTGCCGGGCGACCTGCACGCGATCGTCGACCGCGAGGACGACTGCGTCATGGAGCGCAACGCCGCGCTGATGCGGGCACTGGCCATGGCGGCGCACACCAACTCCGATCTGCGCAAGGCCTTCAAGGAACTGCTGGTGGAACCGGAGATGGAGGAGCTGCAGCGGATCATCCGGCGGGCGGTCGACCGGGGCGAGATCCGCCCCGACAACCCCGCGCTGGACTACATGGTCCACATGCTCGTCGGCGCGTTCGCCACCCGTTCCCTGATCGACGATCTGCCGCCTACCAGGGAGTTCCTCGCCTCGTACATCGACGCCGTGGTCCTCCCCGCCCTCGGCGTCCCCACGCACTGACCCGCACTGACCCGCACTGACCGTCCCCGAGTCAGCCACCCCACCGCACCTGACGCACCGCTCATGTCGTCGGGCCGATCGACCCTGCCCAGAAGAACCCACGACCTGACCGGGAGTTGAGCCCTCGTGGCCACTTTCCTCTACCGACTCGGCCGCCTCGCCTTCCGGCGACGGCATGTCGTCGCCCTGTTCTGGGTGGCGCTGCTGACGCTCGCGGGCGTCGGCGCGGCAGGCGCCCCCGCCGCCGGCACCACCTCCTTCGCCATCCCCGGCACGGAGGCCCAGAAGGCCTTCGACCTGCTGGAGGAACGCTTCCCCGGCGCCGGCGCCGACGGGGCGACCGCCCGCGTCGTCTTCAAGGCGCCCGCCGGCGAGAAGATGACGGACGCCCAGCACAAGGCCGCCGTCACCGAGACCGTCGAGCAGCTCTCCGGCGGCCCCGAGGTCGCCGCCGTCACCGACCCCTACCAGGGCGGCGGCGTCAGCCGGGACGGCACCATCGCCTACACCTCGGTCACCTACAAGGTCTCCGGCATGGAGCTGGCGGACTCCTCCCGCGACGCCCTGAAGGACGCCGCCGAGGACGCCCGTGACTCCGGCCTGACCGTGGAGATCGGCGGCGACGCCCTGCAGACCGTGCCGCACACCGGGGCCGCCGAGATCATCGGCATAGGCATCGCCGCCGTGGTGCTGGTCATCACCTTCGGCTCGCTGCTCGCCGCCGGGCTGCCGCTGCTCACCGCGATCATCGGCGTCGGCATCGGCGTCGCGTCCATCACCGCGCTGGCGGCCACCCTCGACCTCGGATCCACCACCTCGACCCTGGCCACGATGATCGGCCTCGCCGTCGGCATCGACTACGCGCTGTTCATCGTCTCCCGCTACCGCGCGGAGCTGGCCGAGGGCCGCGACCGCGAGGAGGCCGCCGGGCGCGCCACCGGCACCGCGGGCTCCGCCGTGGTCTTCGCCGGCCTCACCGTCGTCATCGCCCTGGTCGGCCTGTCCGTGGTCGACATCCCGATGCTGACCAAGATGGGCATCGCCGCCGCCGGCACCGTCGCCATCGCCGTACTGATCGCCCTCACCATGATCCCCGCGCTGCTCGGCTACGCCGGCCGCAGGGTCCGCCCCGCCGGCCAGAAGAGCAAACTGCTCGGCGGCGGCCGGAGGAAGGGCCAGGGGAAGGGCCAGGGCGGCGAGCGGAAGACGAACGCCGGCGACGGGCAGCAGCGTCCCAACATGGGCACCCGCTGGGCCCGCTTCGTCGTCCGCCGGCCCGTGGCGGTGCTGCTGTTCGGCGTCCTCGGCCTCGGCGCCGCGGCCGTCCCGGCGTCCTCCCTGGAACTGGGCCTGCCCGACGACGGCTCCCAGCCGGCGTCCACCACCCAGCGGCGCGCCTACGACCTGCTGTCCGAGGGCTTCGGGCCCGGCTTCAACGGCCCGCTGCTGGTCGTCGTCGACGCCGCGGACAGCGGCGACGCGCAGGCCGCCTTCCAGAAGACCGGCGAGGAGGTCAAGGGCCTGGACAACGTGGTGACGGTGACCCCGGCCCAGCCCAACAAGGCCGGCGACACGGCCACCATTACCGTCATCCCGGACGCCAAGCCGTCCTCGGTGACCACCGAGGAGCTGGTGCACGACATCCGGGACGCGGGGGCCGGCATCAAAGCCGGCACCGGCGCCGAGGTCCTGGTCACCGGCGCCACCGCGATGAACATCGACGTCTCGCAGAAGCTCAACGACGCGCTGGTGCCGTATCTGATCCTGGTCGTGGGACTGGCCTTCCTGCTGCTGATCGTGGTCTTCCGCTCGTTCCTCGTTCCGCTGAAGGCGGCCCTCGGCTTCCTGCTGTCCGTGCTGGCGGCGCTGGGCGCGGTGGTCGCGGTCTTCCAGTGGGGCTGGCTGTCCGGCCCGATGGGCGTCGAGGAGACCGGCCCGGTGATGTCGATGATGCCGATCTTCATGGTCGGCGTGGTCTTCGGTCTCGCCATGGACTACGAGGTGTTCCTGGTGACCCGCATGCGGGAGGCCTACGTCCACGGCGAGCGGCCCGGCCAGGCCGTGGTGACCGGCTTCCGGCACGGCGCACGGGTGGTGACGGCCGCGGCGGTCATCATGATCGCGGTCTTCTCCGGCTTCATCGGCTCCAGCGAGTCGATGGTCAAGATGATCGGCTTCGGCCTCGCGGTCGCCGTCTTCTTCGACGCGTTCATCGTCCGCATGGCGATCGTCCCGGCGGTGCTGGCGCTGCTCGGCCACAAGGCCTGGTGGCTGCCGAAGTGGCTGGACCGGGTCCTGCCCGACGTCGACGTCGAGGGCGAGGGCCTGCGCACCGGCGCCGACGCGGGCGACGCGCGGAAGGACGGCGACCCGGACGAGGACCGGGAACTGGTGCGGGTGTGACACGCCCGTGAACCGGCGCGGCTGTGACAGCCCCGTGAACCGGCGCGGCTGTGACAGCCCCGTGAACCGGCGCGGCTGCGACACCTCGGTGTGACACCCGGCCGCGGTTGAACCAGCCGGTGAGGGCTCCGTGGGGACGGGGCGCCCTCACCGGCTTCCTCGCCTCCCAGGGGCCGTGTCCACGCCGCGGAACCCCGTCGCATGCCCCCTACACCGACCGCTACGGTGCCCACCATGACGACGACACCCGACGCCGAGAGCAGCGGGGCCCACCCCCGGTTCGCCGAGGCCCTGCGCCGACTGGGCCTCACCGACGTGCTCGCGCAGGTCCGCCGCTTCCCGGACGGCACCCGCACCGCGGCCGAGGCCGCCGCCGCGGTCGGCTGCGAGCTGAGCGAGATCTGCAAGTCGCTGATCTTCGCCGCGGACGGAGAGCCCGTGCTGGTGCTGATGGACGGGGCCTCCCGGGTCGACGTCGAGCTGCTCCGGCAGGAGCTGGGCGCCGAGCGGGTCACCCGGGCCAAGGCCGACGTCGTACGGGAGGCCACCGGATACGCCATCGGCGGCGTGCCCCCCTTCGGCCACCGGACCACCACCCGCGTCCTCGCCGACCGCTCTCTGCTCGACCACGACCTGGTCTGGGCCGCGGCCGGCACCCCGCACACCGTCTTCCCGATGGAACCCAAGGCGCTGATCGCCCACGCCGGCGCCACCCTGGCGGACGTGCGCGAGCGCTCCTCGTGACGCCCCTGGTCACCGCGGCGGTGCTGCTCGCCGCGGTCACCCACGCCGGCTGGAACGCGCTGGCCCACCGCATCTCCGACAAACTCGCCGGCTTCGCCCTGATCTCCGGCGGCGGCCTGCTCATCGGTCTGGCGCTCACCCCGTTCGTGCCGTTCCCGGCGGCCGGCGCCTGGCCCTACCTGCTGGGCTCGGCCGCGCTCCACACGGCCTACTACGCCCTGCTGATGCGCTCCTTCGAACTGGGCGACTTCGGCCAGGCCTATCCCATCGCCCGGGGCAGCGCACCCCTGGTCGTGGCGGTGCTCGCCGCCGTCTTCGCGCACGAGGTGCCCGGCACCTGGGCCGCCGCCGGGATCGCCGTGTCCTGCGCCGGCCTCACCGGCGTCGCCCTGTGGGGACTGCGCGGACGCCGCCCCGACTGGGCGGCGATCACCGCCGCGCTCGCCACCGGGCTGAGCATCGCCGCGTACACGGTCGTCGACGGACTCGGCGTACGCGTCTCCGGCTCCTCCCTCGGCTACATCGCCTGGCTGATAACGGTCCAGGGCACGCTCATCCCCGCCTGTGTCCTGTGGCGCCGGCGCGGCGGCACCGCGGCCATGCTGCGCCCGCACATCCGCCTCGGCCTGCTCGGCGCCGCCCTGTCCGTCGCCGCCTACGCCCTCGTCCTGTGGGCCCAGACCCGCGCCGCCCTCGCCCCGATCGCCGCGCTGCGCGAATCGTCCGTCATCGTCGGCGCCGCCATCGGCGCGGTGTTCTTCAAGGAGCGGTTCGGTGCACCGCGCATCGCGGCGGCCGGGCTGATGGTGCTGGGGATCGGGCTGATGCTGCACGCCCGATAGCGCCGGCCGGGTGACCGGCGGGCCCGCCGCGGCGGGTGCGGAGGCGGGGCGCCGGGCGCACCCTGGAAGTAGCTCTTCCGGAGGTGATCGTCATGATGCACACCGCTGTGGGATGGCACGTGGAGCTGGAGTTCAGGGAGGACGACACGCACACCCGCGCGGTGGCGATGGTCCGCCTGCCCGACGGATCCGAGCTGCGGGCACACGGACACGCCACCAGGCACCACACGGACGCGAATCAGCCCAGGGTCGGGGAGGAGGTCGCCGGGGCCCGGGCGCTCAACGAACTGGCGATGCAGCTGCTGACCAAGGCGCACGACGAGATCGACCAGGCGTCGGGGCGGGTCTCCCACCCGATCCACGCCTGATACGGGACGTCAGACGCCGATACGGCAACTCGGACGCCTGATACGGGACATCGGACGCCGATACGGCAACTCGGCACCCGATGGGGGGGAACATCAGGCGCCGATCGCCGAGCGCACCGCCCGGACCAGCGCCTGGGCGCGGGGGTCCGCGGTCACCGTCTTGCGGAAGCCGTTGGTGACATAGCCGAAGGCGATGCCGGTCTCCGGGTCGGCGAAGCCGAGGGAGCCGCCGCGGCCGGGGTGGCCGAAGGAGCCCGGGGCCAGGAAGGGCGAGGCGCTGCCGTGCAGCATGTAGCCGAGGCCGAAGCGGGTGCCGACCACCAGGACCCGGTCGGGGCCCGCCGACTCCTCGGCGCGGGCGAGGCCGGCGGTGGCCGCGTCCAGCAGCCGTATGCCGTCGACCTCTCCGATCAGGGAGGCGTAGAAGCGGGCCAGCCCGTCCGCCGTGGCGATGCCGTTGGCGGCGGGCAGGGCCGCCGCGCGGAACGCCGGGTCGTTCTGGTCGGGGAACGGGGTGATCGCGGCGAAGGCCCGGCGGGTGAGGGAATCCGGGTCGGCGTAGGCCTCGGTCACCGCGCGCTTGGGCCGGGCGCGGAGCACACCGGCGGGTTCCGGGCCGTCCACGGGTCCGACCCGTCCGACCCGGTGCGCCTGCTCGTCCGGCAGCCCGACCCACAGGTCGAGGCCCAGCGGCCCGGCGATCTCCCGGGCTGTCCACTCGCCGGAGCCCAGGCCGGTGATGCGCCGGACCAGTTCGTCGATCAGCCAGCCGTAGGTGAGCGCGTGGTAGCCGTGATCCGTGCCGGGCTCCCACACGGGCGCCTGGCCGGCCATCGCCTCGGCGGCCCGCTGCGGATCGGCGGCCTCCTCGGGGGTGAGCGGCCGGTCGAGCACGGGCAGCCCGGCGCGGTGGTTCAGCACGTGCCGGACCAGCACCTGCTCCTTGCCGTGGGCCTTGAACTCGGGCCAGTAGTGGCCGACCGGCGCGTCCAGGTCCAGCTCGCCGCGCTGGTGCAGCATCAGCAGGGCCGCCGCGGCCACGCCCTTGGTCGCCGAGCGGACCACCTGGGCGGTGTCCCGCCGCCACGGCTCGCCGCCGTCCTGCCCGTCGACGTCCTTCACGCCGGCCCACAGATCGACGACCCGGCGCCCTTCCCGGTAGACGGCGACCGCGGCGCCCCGCTCACCGAGCGCCTGGAAGTTCCGTGCGAAGGCCTCGCGAACGGGTTCAAATCCCTCGGCCACTGTGCCGTGCACGTCCACCACGTCCGTAGGCCCCTTCCGATGTGCTGCCGTTGCCGTTGCCGTCGCGTGCGCTGCGATCCGGCAGCCGCCGATCCGGCAGTCGCCTGTGACAGTGGATGCAACAGCCGCGGTTCGCCTGTGATTCCTTGGCCGGACCGGCCGCGCACGATCGTAATGCCGATGTGGCCGCCGCAGTCGCTGGAGTGTTGAGGCCCACATGCCTCCGGGGCTGCTCGGGCACGCGTGGGGTTCCAGGAGCCCGTGTCGGACGGCGCGTGGGTCAGGAGCGGGCCGAGGGCGCCTGCACCGAGCGCGGGTCGAAGCCGAACGGCAGCTCCAGGCGGTGGGCGCGCATCAGCTCGTCGTCGGAGAGCAGCTCCGCCGTCGGGCCGTCCGCCGCGATCGTGCCCTCGCTGAGGATCAGCGAGCGCGGGCACAGCTCCAGGGCGTAGGGCAGGTCGTGGGTGACCATCAGGACGGTGACGTCCAGGGAGCGCAGGATGTCGGCCAGTTCCCGGCGGGAGGCGGGGTCCAGGTTGGACGACGGCTCGTCCAGGACCAGGATCTCCGGCTCCATCGCCAGCACCGTCGCCACCGCCACCCGGCGCCGCTGCCCGAAGGAGAGATGGTGCGGGGGCCGGTCCTTGAACTCCCGCATGCCGACCAGGCCGAGCGCCCGGTCCACCCGCTCCTCCAGCTCGGGCCCCTTCACCCCGGCCGCCGCCGGGCCGAACGCCACGTCCTCCCGCACGGTCGGCATGAACAGCTGGTCGTCCGGGTCCTGGAAGACGATGCCGACCCGGCGCCGGATCTCGGCCATGTGCCGCTTGTCCACGGGCAGTCCGGCCACCTTCACCGTGCCGGTGCCGCCGGTGAGGATGCCGTTGAGGTGCAGCACGAGGGTGGTCTTCCCGGCGCCGTTCGGGCCGAGCAGGGCGACCCGCTCACCGCGTGCGACGGAGAAGTCCACGCCGAACAGGGCCTGATGGCCGTCGGGGTAGGCGAAGGCGAGCCCGGAGACCTCGAGGGACGGGGGAGCGGGGGTCGTATCGGCAGTCACAGCACCCATCCCAGCAGACAGACGACGAGGGCGGCAGCGGGGAGGGCGAGTGCGTACGACCACTGCGCCCGGGAGGCGGTCACCTCGTCGATGACCGGCATCGAGCCGGAGTAGCCGCGGCTGACCATCGCCAGGTGCACCCGCTCGCCGCGCTCGTAGGAGCGGATGAACAGGGCGCCCGCCGACTTGGCCAGCACGCCCCAGTGGCGCACCCCGCGCGCCTCGAATCCGCGCGACTCGCGGGCGATCCGCATGCGGCGCATCTCGTCGGTGATCACATCCCCGTAGCGGATCATGAAGCTCGCGATCTGCACCAGCAGCGGCGGCAGTTTCAGGCGCTGCAGGCCGAGCAGCAGTTCGCGCAGCTCGGTGGTGGCCGCGAGCAGCACCGAGGCGGCGACGCCCAGGGTGCCCTTGGCCAGCACGTTCCAGGCGCCCCACAGCCCCTCGACGCTCAGGGACAGCCCGAGCACCTCGGTCCGCTCGCCCTCGGCCACGAACGGCAGCAGCACCGCGAACGCGACGAACGGCACCTCGATCAGCAGCCGTTTCAGCAGGAAGCCGGGCGGGACGCGGGCGGCGTACGCGACCAGGGCGAGCAGCCCGGCGTACACCGCGAAGGCCCACATCGCCTCGCGCGGGGTCGACACCACGAGCAGCACGAAGGCGAGAACCGCGGTGATCTTGGTGTGCGGCGGCAGCCGGTGCACGGGGGAGTTCCCGTGCCGGTACAGCCGGTGGGCGTGCCCGGCGCCCATGTCATACCGTGGTGGACGTGTTGCTGGGCGAGTCCGCGTCCGTGCCGTCGCCGTTGCCGACCCGGCCGTCGCCGCTGCTGTCGCTCTTGCCGCTCTTGCCGCTCTTGCCACCGCCCTCGCCGCCCTCGCCGTTGCCGTCGTCCGTGCGGCGCCTGCGCACCGCCCAGAACACCCCGGTGCCGGCGGCCACCGTGACACTGACGCCGATCACACCGGCGAGCCCGCCGGACAGCCGGTCGTCGTCGACGTCCTTGACGCCGTAGTCGGCGAGCGGGGAGTCGGCGTAGGGGTGCTCCTCGGCCTTCTTGTCGATGCCGTGGTCGGTGGCCACCTTCTCCAGGCCGTCCGGGTTCGCCGACGCGTAGAAGCTGACGAAGCCGGCCAGCACCAGGGACGTCACCAGGCCCGCGATCCACACCTTGCGCGGGGAGCGGGCCGGCGCCGGCTCGTTCTCCGGGGCGTCGACCAGCTCGCCGTTCACCCGCAGCTTCAGCCGCTGTCGCAGCCCGCGCGCCCCGTGCACCAGGTCCGGGCGTACGGCGATGACGGCGCCGACGGTCAGGGCCGTGATCACGGCCTCGCCGATGCCGATGAGGACGTGCACGCCCACCATGGCGGTGGCGACCTTGGCGATGGACACCTCGGTGGTGCCGCCGATCGCGTAGAGCAGGGTGAAGACGACGGCGGAGGCCGGGACGGAGAGCAGGGCGGCGACGAAGGAGGCGACGGTCACCGAGCGGCGGGTGCGCGGCAGCAGCGTCAGCAGCACCCGGAACACGGCGTAGGCGGTGACCGCGGTGGCGATCGCCATGGTGGTGATGTTGACGCCGAGCGCGGTCAGGCCGCCGTCGGCGAAGAGGAAGGCCTGCAGCAGCAGGACCACCGACACGCACAGCACGCCGGTATAGGGGCCTACGAGGATGGCAGCCAGCGCGCCGCCGAGCAGATGGCCGCTGGTTCCGGCGGCCACGGGGAAGTTCAGCATCTGGACGGCGAAGATGAACGCCGCCACGAGCCCGGCCAACGGGGCCGTCCGCTCGTCGAGTTCCCGGCGCGCGCCGCGCAGGGACACGGCGATGGCGCCGGCGGCGAGCACTCCGGCCGCGGCGGAGATGGGGGCGTCGATGAATCCGTCAGGTGCGTGCACGCTCCGATGATGCCCGTTATTGCAACCTCCTTGCAAGAGCGAGCCTGTCGTTGCACTGCGTGGGCGGGCGCCGTCACGGGAAGGATCCCTTCACCGGGAGGCGTAATGCGGGAAATGTGCGACTCTGGACAGGGGGCGCAAGGACAACTTCCACGGGGGTGGCGCACCGCAAAGGGGCCGGACGATGTCCGTAATAGAGCAGTACGCACGCGCCCACGTCATCAGCGATGCCCCGCCGGAGGACGACCGGCCCGTCCGCGTCGTCCTGCGTTACGACCCCGAGCGGGATCCCCGATGCGTCCGCATCGGACTGCCGGGGGCCGGGGCGCCCGAATGGCCCGTCGACCGCGACCTGCTGGAGCGGGGGCTCACCGAACCGGTCGACAGCGGTCAGGTGCGGGTGTGGCCGTGCGGACGGGTCCAGGCCGTGGTGGAGTTCCACACCGCGCAGGGTGTCACCGTGGTGCAGTTCGAGACCAAGGCCCTGCTCCGGTTCCTGCGGCGGACCCAAGTCGCCGCCGCGGAACCGGTACCGCGCTGACAGCCGGCCGGGGCGACCGGTACCGGGCTGACCG
>NZ_BAAAIZ010000109.1:5514-53356 GCF_039526425.1 Streptomyces thermospinosisporus | reverse complement strand
CGCACACCTCAACACTGATCGGCTACACCACCTGGCGGGACGCCATCCAGCCCCGAAGCGGGGCGTCCGCAATGTCCGTTACGACGTCAATAGGCAGTCGCGGGACCGGTGTTTGAAGGTCACTTTGAACAACTGTGGCGCAGACCACGTTTCTTGAAGATATGAAGGAGCCCCTGGTACCGGTTGTTCCCATGTCCCACACCGCTCACATACGCAGCCACCGGAAGCCCCGCCGCACCGCGACCTCCACGATCGCGATGCGGGCCGGAGTTGCCGGTGGCGTCCTCAGCACCCTGGCAGTCGCCGGTGCGTCCAGCTCGGCCAACGCCGCCGAGCCCGTGACGCAGACCATCGAACTGCCCACCCTGACGGCCGACCTGGCCGCTCAGGTCGCCCAGTCCGCCGAGGTCACCCAGCAGGCCGCCGCGGACTACCAGCTGAAGGCCGAGCGTGACGCGGCCGCCGCCAAGGCCGCCAAGGAGGCCAAGGCGGACCTCGCCGAGGCCAAGAAGAAGGCCGAGGCCCGCAAGAAGGCGGCGGAGGAGGCCCGCAAGGCCGCCGCCGAGCGCGCGGCGCGCAACGCCGAGCGCCCCTCCCTCGAGAGCACCACGACCGCCTCCGCGCCGGCCAGCGGCAGCGTCGCGACGGTCATCTCCTTCCTCAAGGCCCAGGTCGGCGACGCCTACGTCATGGGCGCCAGCGGCCCCAACGCCTGGGACTGCTCCAGCCTGGTGCAGGCCGCGTTCCGCCAGGTCGGCATCGACCTCCCGCGCGTCTCCCAGGACCAGTCGATGGTGGGCACCGACATCCCGCTGTCCCAGATCCAGGTCGGGGACATCCTCTACTGGGGCGGCAAGGGCTCCGCGTACCACGTGGGTGTCTACATCGGGAACGGCCAGTACCTGGACGCCGCGAACCCCTCCAAGGGCGTCGTCATCCAGGACCTCTCCGGCTACCCGGCCTCGGGTGCGGTGCGGGTGCTCTGACAGCCGGATACGGGTGCTCTGCACCGGATGCCCTGAAACCGGGCATTCTCCGGGCGTTCTCCAACAGGGCACTCCCAAACAGCGCTTCGCGCTCATAACGGACCGAAGGGTCGTCGCCGCTCGGGGGTGACGACCCTTGTCCGTCACGGCCGCGGGCACCAGGGGAGGTCAAGATCCCCGGAATGCCCGAATCGTCCCCCGCCGCAGGCGGCTTGACGCTCCCCCGCGGCCACCCCTCCCGGCGTCCGCCCCCGCAACGGCCCCTCACAGCGTCTCGACGGCACCGAACGGGCCCGAGGCCCGGCTACGGAACTCCGGCCGCCCACAGAGACGCTCAGGCGTCCCGCCGCGCTCGGCCTCGTCGCCCCCTTCGCGCGGTTGAGGCCGTTTCAGGTCACCGCACACGGAGTGCGCCAAGTGCGTCTGTTGGGTGGTTCTGCAGCCGATGCCCCGACTCGCTCCTACCCGGGGCGGGACGGCGACACGGCCCCTCACGGCTTCCGGAGACATTGAAGGCGGCTGAGGTCCCGCTTTCCGGTACCCCAGCCGCCCACAGATGCGCAGGTTCGGGGCGCTCAGGCCTTCGGGACCACCTTGCTCAGGCCGTTGATGATGCGGTCCATCGCGTCGCCGCCCGTCGGGTCGGTGAGGTTGGCGAGGAGCTTGAGGGTGAACCTCATCAGCATCGGGTGGGTCAGGCCGCGCTGCGCGGCGATCTGCATGATCTTCGGGTTGCCGATGAGCTTCACGAAGGCGCGGCCCAGCGTGTAGTAGCCGCCGTAGGTGTCCTTCAGGATGCGCGGGTAGCGCTGGAGGGCGATCTCCCGCTGGGCCGGGGTAACCCGCGCCTGCGCCTGGACGATGACGTCGGCGGCGATCTGGCCGGATTCCATGGCGTAGGCGATGCCCTCGCCGTTGAACGGGTTCACCAGGCCGCCCGCGTCGCCGACGAGCAGCAGGCCGCGCGTGTAGTGCGGCTGGCGGTTGAAGGCCATGGGGAGGGCGGCGCCGCGGATCGGGCCGGTCATGTTCTCGGGGGTGTAGCCCCAGTCCTCGGGCATCGAGGCGCACCAGGCCTTGAGCACCTCGCGCCAGTCGAGCTCCTTGAACGCCTCGGAGGTGTTCAGGACGCCCAGGCCCACGTTGGAGGTGCCGTCGCCCATGCCGAAGATCCAGCCGTAGCCGGGCAGCAGCCGGTCCTGGGGGCCGCGCCGGTCCCACAGCTCCAGCCAGGACTCCAGGTAGTCGTCGTCGTGGCGGGGCGAGGTGAAGTACGTGCGCACCGCGACGCCCATCGGGCGGTCCTCGCGGCGGTGCAGCCCCATCGCCAGGGACAGCCGGGTGGAGTTGCCGTCGGCGGCCACCACCAGCGGGGCGTGGAAGGTGACCTCCCGCTTGTCCTCGCCCAGCTTGGCCCTGACGCCGGTGATGCGGCCGGTGCGGTCGTCGACGACCGGGGCGTTCACGTTGCAGCGCTCGTACAGCCGGGCGCCCGCCTTCTGCGCCTGCCGGGCCAGCTGCTCGTCGAAGTCGTCACGCTTGCGGACCAGACCGTAGTCCGGGAAGGAGGCGAGATCCGGCCAGTCCAGCTGGAGGCGGACCCCGCCGCCGATGATGCGCAGGCCCTTGTTGCGCAGCCAGCCGGCCTCCTCGGAGATGTCGATGCCCATGGCCACGAGCTGCTTCACCGCGCGCGGGGTCAGACCGTCGCCGCAGACCTTCTCCCGCGGGAACTCGGTCTTCTCCAGCAGCAGCACGTCGAGTCCGGCCCGGGCCAGGTGGTAGGCGGTGGTGGAGCCGGCTGGCCCCGCGCCCACGACGATCACATCGGCAGTGTTGTCGGAGAGGGGCTCGGTCACGGCGGGATCTCCCCAAGGTTCGAAATCTGCGTGCCGACCGGCACTGGACATGGGCAGTCTATGCAGCACAATCGATCACCGGCTGAAGGGCTGTCCACGTGAACCGAGCTCTCCCCGCCGTAACGCTGCGCGTCCCCACCGACGAGGACGCTCATCTCTGGCACCGTCTCTTCGACGACCCGGACGTCATGGAGTTCTTCGGCGGCAAGTCCGCGGAACTTTCGGTCTACGAGGAGCTCACCGCCCGCCAGCGGCGGCACGACGCCGAACTCGGCTTCTGTCTGTGGTCCGTGCTCGACGACTCCGGCCGCGTCCTCGGCTTCACCGGCGCCCAGCCCTGGCCGCGGGACTGGGGGCCCACCGGCGAGATAGAGATCGGCTGGCGCCTTGGGCGCGAGCACTGGGGCAAGGGCTATGTGACGGCGGCGGCGCGGCAGACGCTCGAGCGGGTGCGGGCGGCCGGCGTGCGAAGCGTGGTGGCGATGGTCGACGCCCGCAACTCCCGCTCGATAGCGGTCACCCGGCGGCTCGGGATGCGCCTGGCCGAGACGTTCACGACCCCGGTCCGCAAGGCCGAGGCCCACTGCTACCGGCTGGATCTCTGAGCGTCCCCTCCGGCGCTCTCACTCTGGGTGACGGAATGTCACGGAATGCCACGCGATGCTTCCTGCGGGGGCGCGGGCGGGTCTACCCTGCCCGTACCGCAGGGGGTGATGTCCGTGCGCATGCCACCCAGAGGATTCCGGACGCCGGAGGTGCGGGTACCGCGCCTGGTCGGCCTGATGGCCGTGGACGCACGGGAGTCGGCCCGGGCGCACGGGCTGTCGCTGACCTCGCCGGACCGGCCGGACCTCCGCCTCGCCGTCGTCGACTACGTCGTACGCCAGTACCCGGAGCCCGGTGCCGAGGTGCCGCGGGAGTCGATGATCTACGTGTGGTTCGACCTCGGTGAGGGCGACGGCGGGGGCGGCGTGCGCGAGCCGCGCGGTCCGCTGCCGCTGCCGGGCGGGCTCCGGCGGGAGCTGTCCGAGCCGCACACTCCCGGCACGGCCCCGCTCGCCTGCCCGTGAGGGGCTCAGCCGTCTCAGGAGGCTCGCTGCCCCTGAGGCTCAGCTGTCCTTGAAGCCCCGGTGCAGTGCGACCACGCCGCCGGTGAGATTGCGCCAGGCCACCCGGGACCAGCCCGCGCCCTTGAGCCGCTCGGCCAGCGCCGGCTGGTCGGGCCAGGCGCGGATGGACTCGGCGAGGTAGACGTACGCGTCCGGGTTGGACGACACCGCGCGGGCCACCGGCGGCAGCGCCCGCATCAGGTACTCGGTGTAGACGGTGCGGAACGGCGCCCAGACCGGCTGGGAGAACTCGCAGATCACGAGGCGCCCGCCGGGCCGGGTCACCCGGTGCATCTCGCGCAGCGCGGCGTCGAAGTCCTGCACATTGCGCAGCCCGAAGGAGATGGTGACGGCGTCGAACACGTCGTCCCGGAACGGCAGCCGCGTCGCGTCACCGGCGGTGTACGGCAGCCAGGAGTGCTGCCGCTTGCCGACGGCGAGCATGCCGAGGGAGAAGTCGCACGGCACCACATAGGCGCCGGTGCGCGCGAAGGGCAGCGACGAGGTGCCGGTGCCGGCCGCCAGGTCCAGGATCTTCTGCGCGGGGCGCGCGTCGACCGCCTTCGCGACCTCCTTGCGCCATCTGCGGTCCTGGCCCAGGGACAGCACGTCGTTGGTCAGGTCGTACCGTTCCGCCACGTCGTCGAACATCGAGGCGACTTCGTGCGGCTGCTTGTCCAGGGATGCGCGGGTCACGGGCTCATTCTTGCAGCCCGGCCGTCCGGCACCCCGTCCGGACGGGCAACACTCGGGAATCGGCCGGGAAGCGGCCGGGAATCGGCCGGGGTCCGGTTGAGAACATCCCCGAACCGGGACGTACATCCTCAGGTGGGGCGCACCCCCGCATGAGGTGCGAGCCCGTACGAGGTGCAACTCCGTATGCGGATGAGGTGCAACCCCGTATGCGAGGTTCGCGTCATCAGGGAAACGTGGTCTGTGAAAGTCATCGGGTCTTACGAGGGATCCGAGGAACGGGAGCGAGCTCGATGCGCGGTCCGATGAAATCCGTTGCCGGGATCGGCGGTCTGCTGGTCCTGGCCGCCACCGCGGGCTGTTCGTCGCCGGACGGCGGCAGCGACGCGGCGGCGCCCGCGGAGAAGGGCGCGCCACCGCCGGCCGTCACCGGGTACGCCCCCTACGTCAACGCCACGTCCGCCGATCCCAACGACGCGGCGGGCTCCCCCGACGTGTACAACCTGGCGTTCGTGATCTCCTCCGGCCAGGGCTGCACCCCGGCCTGGCACGGTGTGCAGGCGGTCGACGACGAGTCGGCGACCGCGCGCATCGGCAAGCTCACCGCCTCCGGCGCCAAGGTCCGTGTCTCCTTCGGCGGTGCGGACGGCAAGGAGCTGGCGACGACCTGCGGCAGCGCGAAGGAGCTGGCGCGGGCGTACGGGAAGGCGCTGGACGCCGCCGGCGCGCAGCGCGCCGACTTCGACATCGAGGGCGACGAGCTGACCGACCCGGACTCGGTGGCCCTGCGGTCGGAGGCGATCGCGCTGCTGCAGAAGGAGCGGCCCGGCCTGGAGGCGTCCTACACCGTCCCGGTCATGCCGTCGGGGCTCGACAAGGACACCGTGGCGCTGCTGGAGTCGGCCAACGACCACGGGGTGAAGGTCGGGACGGTCAACATCATGACCATGAACTACGGCGAGTCCCTCGACGGCGACATGGGGGACTACGCCGTCACCGCGGCGAAGGCGGCGCACCAGCAGCTCCGGGACATCTTCAAGCTGCCGGACGCGAAGGCGTGGCGCGGGATGGCGCTGACCTCGATGATCGGGGTGAACGATGTGAAGGGCGAGACGTTCACCCTCGAGGACGCCGGGCAGGTGCGGGACTTCGCGGAACGGCAGGGGATCGCCTGGGTGTCGATGTGGTCGACGTTCCGGGACCGGCAGTGCGAGGCGTCCGCGGACGACGAGCTGACCGAGTGCAGCGGAGTGGAGCAGGAGGACGGGGCCTTCGGCAGGGCGCTGGCGGGGCGGGCCGCGAAGAGCTGAGGCTGCCGTCCCCGAATGACTAGCGTTGGCGGTACAGCAGCCGGCCGGCCACGACCGTCGCCACGCACGTTCCGGCCCCGCGTCCGGTGAGCGCGGCCTCGTCGGGGACGTCGAAGACCGCGAACGTCGCCTCGGGTCCGCCGCCGTCCTCCGGCTGCTCGCCCTCCGGCGGCAGGGGGCCGGCGATCGCCTCCGCCAGGCTCCTCCCCCGCAGCGGGTCGAGCACCGCGGGACCGTCGGGCGCCGCCGGGCGCGGCAGCACGCCAAGGCCGGCCCGGTGCACGGCGTCCCGTACGGCCGGAGTGGGCAGCTCGCCCGCCACCGCCACGACCCCGTGCGCCAGCAGCCGCTGCACCCCGCGCCGCGCGCTCCCGCCCCGGCGGGCCTCGGTCAACGCGAGCGCCGCCAGGGCCTCACCGGTGAGCGGCTCCGTGCCGAGTTCGCCGGCCTCGCGCGGGTCCGGGTGGTAGGCGTGCTCCAGCAGTTCGGGGCCGTACGGGTTGACCAGCCCCGGCGTGAGCAGGCCCGGCCAGCGGCGGACGCGGGCGGCGGGATGGGCGGCCGTCAGTGTCCCGAGGGGGCCGATTGCCGCCAGCCGCCGGTCGCGCACCAGCACGGCGCCGTCCGGCAGCGCAGGCCGCCGGTCCCCGGGGACGAGCAGGTCGGCCGCGTGAATCGTCAGCACGGCAGCGTCAGTTGGAGGCCAGCAGCTTCAGCTCGGGGTGGGCCGTGCCGCCCTCGATGGCGGTGGACGAGATGTGCGAGACCACCCGGTCGTCGACCGGGTCGTTCGCCGGGTCGTCGTGCACCACCAGGTGCTCGTACGTCGTGGAGCGCTGCGCCGGGACCCGGTCCGCCTTGCGGATCAGGTCGATGATCTCCAGCCGGTTGGAGCGGTGCTTGGCGCCGGCCGAGGAGACCACGTTCTCCTCCAGCATGATCGAGCCCAGGTCGTCCGCGCCGTAGTGCAGGGAGAGCTGGCCGACCTCCTTGCCGGTGGTCAGCCACGAGCCCTGGATGTGGGCCACGTTGTCGAGGAACAGGCGGGCGATGGCGATCATCCGCAGGTACTCGAAGACGGTGGCCTGGGTGCGGCCCTTCAGGTGGTTGTTCTCCGGCTGGTAGGTGTACGGGATGAAGGCGCGGAAGCCGCCCGTGCGGTCCTGGACGTCCCGGATCATCCGCAGGTGCTCGATCCGCTCGGCGTTGGTCTCGCCGGTCCCCATGAGCATGGTGGAGGTGGACTCGACGCCCAGGTTGTGGGCGATCTCCATGATCTCCAGCCAGCGCTCGCCGGACTCCTTCAGCGGGGCGATGGCCTTGCGCGGGCGCTCCGGCAGCAGCTCGGCGCCGGCACCGGCGAAGGAGTCCAGACCGGCGGCGTGGATGCGCCGGATCGCCTCCTCGACCGGGACGCCGGAGATCCGGGCCATGTGCTCCACCTCGCTCGCCCCCAGGCTGTGGATGACGAGCTGCGGGAACTCCTTCTTGATCGCGGCGAAGTGCTTCTCGTAGTACTCGACGCCGTAGTCCGGGTGGTGGCCGCCCTGGAACATGATCTGCGTGCCGCCCAGCTCGACCGTCTCCGCGCAGCGGCGCAGGATGTCGTCGAGGTCGCGGGTCCAGCCCTTCTCCGTGTCCTTCGGAGCGGCGTAGAAGGCGCAGAAGCGGCAGGCCGTGACACACACGTTGGTGTAGTTGATGTTCCGCTCGATGATGTACGTCGCGATGTGCTCCGTACCGGCGAACTTGCGCCTGCGCGCCGCGTCGGCGGCGGCGCCCAGCGCGTGCAGCGGGGCGTGGCGGTAGAGCTCGAGCGCCTCTTCCGGGGTGATCCGTCCACCGGCGGCTGCACGGTCGAGGATGGGCTGAAGGTCGGCCTTCTCGGTCACCGGGCGTCCCTTTCGTGGTGGTGGGAGACGGGTGGGCGGACTTGCCCAGCGTACGCCAGGGGGTCCGAGGGGCCGACGTCAGGCCGTGTCCGCGTCCGGCGCCGGGCCGCGCACGCGCCCGCGGTCGGCGCACGCGCCCGCGGTCGGCGCCCGCGGTCAGGCGGTGTACGCGCCGGCCAGGAGCCCCGCGAAGGCGCCGGTGATCAGGAACGGGCCGAACGGGATGGCCGTCTTGCGCCCCGCCCGCCGGGCGACGACCAGGGCGCCGCCGTAGAGCGCCCCCGACAGGAACCCGGCGAGGGTGCCCAGCATCAGGGTGGGCCAGCCGTACCAGCCGAGCACGGCTCCCGCGCCGAGGGCCAGCTTCACATCGCCGAAGCCCATGCCGGCCGGGTTGATGAGGAACAGCACGAAGTATCCGCCGCCGAGGGCGAGGGCGCCCAGCAGTGCGGTGGTCCACTCCCCCGCGTGCTCGGGGACCAGGGAGACCAGGCCGAGCAGGAGCAGCGCGGCGGCGGCGAAGGGCAGGGTGAGCGGGTCGGGCAGCCGCTGCACCCGGAAGTCGACGATCGCCAGCAGCACGCCGACGGGCGCGAGCAGCAGCCAGACGGCAAGCTCGGGGCGGGTCCCGGTGGCCGCGGCGAGGGCGGCGCAGACCAGGGCGGTGGCGAGCAGCGCGGGGGCCGTGGAGCCGTAGGCGCCGGTGGTCCTCGTTCCCGTCGCCTGCCCCGTGCCCGTTGCCGTTCCTGGCCCCGTTGCCGTTCTCGTCCGCCCTGTGGCCGCTCCTGTCTCCGTGCAGTGGGCGCAGTGGGCCCGGCCGAGCCAGCCCCGTACCGGATGTCCCGCCGGGCAGGCCGCCAGCCACCCCTCCCCCGACGGGGCGGAGAAGCGGTATGCCGCCCGCGGCAGCAGCGCTCCGGCCGCCGCGCCCCACAGCGCGGCGACGGTCGCCAGCAGACCGGTGCTCATGTCACCCCCACCGCCGCGGTCTCGTGGGCTGCTCCGGGTCCCCGGGAGCCACCGGGATCCTAGTGACTCGCGGGCCGCAGCCGAAGGGGCCCGGCCGCACCCGCTGCGGAGAACCTCGCTCCGGCACGGAGGAGAACCTTCCTCCGGCACGGAGAAGCGGGGCGGGAGTCGAACTCCCGCCCCGCTGCTGCCTGTCGGCGCCGCCGCTCAGTACAGCGTCGCGCTCAGGTGGCCGTCGGCGGAGACGCCCTGGAGGGAGGCGGTCACGCCACCGCCCGCGGTGATGCCGAGGGGGCCCGCCTCGATGTGGGCGCCCAGGGCACCCGGCTCGGCGTGGACGCCGACGGCGAGGCCGGCGCTGACGCCCGCCTGACCGCCGGAGACGGACTCCAGGTCGGCGTCGGTGAGTTCGGCGGTTTCGACCTGGGGAGCGAGGTTCATGGCGCTTGTGTCCCTTCGTGCGTGCACTGGGCGAGAGCGAGATTCGGAGCCCCGATGAAAACACGCCCCTCAGGGGGCGACCAGCCGCTCAGGAGCCTGCGGGCACGGCTGTCACCTGCATCGTTCACGGCTGTGGGATCGCGGTCACCGATCGGCCCCATATCTTCACGCGATGCCCCGCCCCAGGGGGTTGCCGGTTCCGGGCGGCCATCTCCCGGGCCTCCTTGCCCACGGCCCGAGTTGGACCGGAGGTTGCCTTCGCCTGAACGCGGAGCGTCCACGCGTGAGCACTGTGCAGATCCGTGAAATGTTCCACGAGGGTCGGCACAAACCGGCCAGGTCCGCCCCGGCCGGACCACCGGAAGACGTCAGGGACTGGAACGCACCATGGGAAGCTCCGCCAAACCGCGGCGCCGCAGAGCGGCAGCACCGGCACTGCAGTACGACCGGCAGCGCGGCAGGCCCGGACTGGCCGAAGTCAAGGGGAAGAAGAGGGAGAGCGTCTTCGGCTGTCTCGTCTTCCTCCTCCTGGCGGGCCTCATGGTCCTGATGGCCACCCTCGACATGCTGTACGGCGACGACGTCTGGCAGTGGGCGGCCGAGAGCTGGCCGGGCGGTGCCTACGGCTTCGCGGTGCTCGTCGGAATCCTCGGCCCCTGCCTGGCCGTCCTCGCGGTCTACTCACTGAGCCGCATGCACTGGAAGACCTGGAAGCAGCACCGGGCCCGCACCCTCACCCACACCGCCCTCGGCACCGCCTCCACGGCCGCCCTTCTCCCCTACGTGATCCTGGTCTTCAACGCCCAGGACTCGGGCAAGTGGGGCAAGGGCGAACCGACTCCCCCGAGCTGGGTCTTCTCCCGCTACCCCTGGCTCTGGGCCGTCGGCCTCCTCTCCAGCCTCGCCACCCTCGCCCTCCTCATCCGGTACTTCCTCCGCCGCCCTCACCACGCGCGTGACATGAGCCCTACTTGATCCTCGACAGCCGTCCCTTGGGCCGGCCCGAGCCCTCGCTGTCGGACTCGTAGACCAGGTCGTCGCCGGTGGGGGTGAGACGGACCGTGTGCAGGGCCTGTTCGCAGACGTTGCGGTTGTTCTTCGCTCCCACGGCGTCGGCGATGATCTGCTTCTTGGTGATCTGCTTCAGAGTGAGGACGTCGTCGCAGGTGCCGCCGAAGAAGTCGGTGTGGCGGACGGTGCCCAGCTTCTCGCCCACCGCCGCCTTCCTGACCGTCACCCGGAAGGTCCCCAGCGGGATGGAGATGCTGTCGCGGGCGTTGGCCTGGCCCTCCCAGGTGCCGACGTAGGCCGCGGGAACCGTGGGGGCCGGTGGCTTGGAGGCAGCCGTGTCGCCGCCCGAACTGGCGCCGCCGTCCGCGGACTTGCCCGGCAGCAGGTCGAACACGAAGACGGAGCCGACGGTCACCGCGGCCAGCGCGCCCGCCACGGCGAGGACCACCGTGCAGCTCACCCGCCGGCCACGCCCGCCCTGAACTCCGGTCTCCGGCACGGAGGTTGCCGTCACGGAGAGGGAGAGCCCGCCGGGAGACTTCCCGGTGGCCGCGGCGGAGGTGCCGGGGGGCGTCCCCGGTGCCGGGGGCCTGCCGGACACGGCAGGCTCGGTGGGCGGATGCGGCTCCCGCGGCTGCGGCACAGGCGGCTGCGCGGGCGGCGGCGGCCCGCCGGCCGGCATCACCGGTGCGGGACCGAAACTCGCGGGACCGGAGGTGAGCCCGGATCCGGCCCCGGACCCGGCCGCAGCGGCGGCCGCCCCTCCGGCCGCCCCCAGGGCGCCCGGCGCGACTGCGGCACCCTCGGAGGCAGCCGGAGCAGCCGGAGCATCCGCACCGCCCGGCCCGGCCTCCCCGTCCCCCGGCACCGCCGGGTTGGTGAAGGCCACCGGTCCCGACGCGGGGTCGGCCGGTGCCTCCCCCGCCTCCAGGTTCAGCAGCCGCACCGCCGCCCGGCTCACCTCCTCCACCAGCGGGCCCGGCAGCCAGCCGCCCGTGACCAGGCGGGCCGCACCCTCGGGTGCGAGGCGGCGGGCCACCTCGGCCGGGGCCGGGCGGGCGGCGGGGTCCTTGTCGAGGCAGGCCTCGGCCAGTTCACGCAACTCGCCGTCCAGGTCGCCCAGTTCCGGCGGCTCGTGGACGACCTTGTAGAGCAGCGCCGCCGAGGAGTCCCCCGGGAAGGGCGACGCGCCCGTCGCCGCGTAGGTCAGCACCGCGCCCAGGGAGAAGACGTCGGCCGCGCCGGTGACGCCCTTGCCGAGGATCTGCTCGGGGGACATGTAGCCGGGCGATCCGATGGAGACGCCGGACGAGGTCAGGGAGGCCGTGGCGTCCAGGGCGCGGGCGATGCCGAAGTCGATGAGCAGAGGGCCGTCGAGGGTGAGCAGGATGTTGGACGGCTTCACGTCCCGGTGCACCAGGCCCAGCCCGTGCACCGCCGTGAGCGCCTCGGCCAGGCCCGCGCCCAGCGCCCGTACCGTCGCCCCGGGCAGCCGGCCGTGCTCCTGGACCGCTGCCGCGAGGGACGGGCCGGCGGCGTAGGCGGTGGCCACCCAGGGGATCCGGGCCCCGGGGTCGGCGTCCAGGACGGGGGCGGTCCAGGCCCCGCCCACCCGGCGGGCGGCCTCGACCTCGCGCCGGAAGCGGGCCCGGAACTCGTCGTCCAGCGCGAAGTGCGGGTGCACGACCTTCACCGCCACCGTGCGGCCGCCCGCGCTGCGCCCCAGGTAGACCCGGCCCATGCCGCCCGAGCCGAGCCGGCCGAGCAGCCGGTAGGGCCCCACGACCGTGGGTTCGTCCGCTTCGAGCGGCCGCATGCGCGTTCCACCCCTCCCCCGTAGTGCCGGAAACTTCCAGCAGGGTAGTGGGCCGCCCCCGGAGCCTCACGCGTTCCTGCTCACCGCCGGCCGCCGTCTCACGGCTGCAGCAGATCCACCTTCACGTCCGCCGCGAAGCCCGTCGTCGGGCCGACGCGCCGGGCGAACTCCGCGACCGCCTCCAGCTGCGGCGGGCCGAAGCTGAAGTCGAGGGTGGTGAAGTACTGGGCCAGGGTCCGCTCGTCGAAGGCCTCCCAGCGGGCCGCCTGCTCGGCGACCTTGTCGACCTCCTCCAGGGAGAGGTTGCGGGAGGCGAGGAACGCCTCGTGCACCCTGCGGGTGATGACCGGTTCGCGCTCCAGGTAGTCCCGGCGCGCCGCCCACACCGCGAAGACGAACGGCAGGCCCGTCCACTCCTTCCACAGCGCGCCCAGGTCGTGCACGTCGAGCCCGTAGCGGGGCCCGTCGAGCATGTTGGCGCGCAGCGCCGCGTCGCCGATGAGGACGGCCGCCTCGGCCTCCCGCATCATCAGGCTCAGGTCGGGCGGGCAGGTGTAGTAGTCGGGCTGTACGCCGTACCGCTCGGCGAGCAGCAGCTGGGCGAGGCGTACGGAGGTGCGCGAGGTCGACCCGAGGGCGACCCGGGCTCCGTCCAGCCGTTCCAGCGGGACCTGCGAGACGATCACGCAGCTCATCACCGGTCCGTCGCAGCCGACGGCGATGTCGGGGAAGGCGACCAGGTCGTCCGCGTGCTTGAGGAACTCGACCAGGGTGATCGGCCCGATGTCGAGGTCGCCCTGCACCAGTTGCTCGCTGAGCTTCTCGGGGGTGTCCTTCGTCAGCTCGAAGTCGAGGAGCGTGCCCGTTCTCGCAAGCCCCCAGTACAGGGGCAGGCAGTTCAGGAACTGGATGTGGCCGACGCGCGGCCGGGTGCGAGGATTGTCCACATCGTGAGGCTAGCCCTCGGCTCTCACGGCGCGGCCCCCGGCCCCGCCCGTTGTGGAGGCCTTGTGACACGGGCCCCGATACCGCACCCGGGGGAAACGTTCAAACATTCGGGTGACGTGATCTTTCCCTCTCTTGCTTTCGGGCCCCCGCGTGCTACGCTCATCGGCAAGTTGCAGTTTGGTTTCCCTTGCAGTACAGAGCCTGCGGAGCATGTGACCGCGGGCTCTCGTCGTTCTCAGACATATGCAGTTGTGCGGAATTCGCGTCTTCACACTTGCTGGTTCTGGAGCAGGGCAACCCTTTGGGCCCAAGGAGGGCTTATGGCTACCGGAACCGTGAAGTGGTTCAACGCCGAAAAGGGCTTCGGATTCATCGCCCAGGAGGGCGGCGGCCCCGACGTCTTCGTCCACTACTCCGCGATCAACGCGACCGGCTTCCGGTCCCTCGAGGAGAACCAGCAGGTGTCGTTCGACGTCACGCAGGGCCCGAAGGGCCCGCAGGCGGAGAACGTCACGCCGGTCTGATCTTCGGATTCCTCTGATCGGGAACGACTAGCAGTACCCAAGGAGCCCCGCGCCGTCAGGCGACGGGGCTCCTGCCTTTCCGGCGGCAGCCGGCATCCTGTACTCCCGGTCGCCCGGGTCCGGGTGAGCCACCCTTTCGGCCGACTTCCGCCCTCGTCCGGCCCGTTCGGCGGTACACCCTCCGCCCGCCGGCGCCGGCACTCCCCGCCCCGCCGCCCGTCACTCCTCCGGCCGTTTCCCGCGTGAATTCCGGGTGAATTTCTCCCCGGCGCGGCTCCTGCGCGCAGCCATGACCCGGACTCGTACCTGCGGCGGGATCAAGCCACTTCCGTGCCGCAGGATCCCGGCCTCACACATGCTGCATGATCAGAACGAATCTCGTGCCGGGCTCCAGCGCCTCGTACGCATGCGGTACGTCCCCGCGGTACGCCATGTAGTCCCCCGGCCCGAGTTCGACGCTCTCCCCCGCCGGCCCCGCCTTGACCCTCCCGGCGCCCACCACCAGGTGCTCCATCGTTCCCGGAAGGTGCGGGTCGGAGTCGCGCACCGTGCCGGGCTCCAGGGTGACGGCGTAGATGTCGCGGCGGGCCCCCGGCGGGCTCGCCGACAGCAGGGTGGCCAGATAGCTCGACTGCTCGGAGTGGACGGCCGGCCCCTCACCGGCCCGGATGACCTGGACGGCGGACACCGGAGGCTCCACCAGCGCGGCGAACGGCACGCCGAGTGCCACCGCCAGCGCCCAGATGGTCTCCATGCTCGGGTTGCCGCTCGCCGCCTCCAGCTGGGACAGCGTGGATTTGGCGATGCCCGCGCGTTTGGCCAGCTCGGAGAGGGAGAGCCCGGCACGGGTGCGCTCGCGGCGCAGGGCGGCGGCGATCCAGTCCAGGGGGAGGCGGGGCGGGACGCCCGGTGTGCCTTCGGCCATGTCGTTCGCTCCAGCGGTCCGACTGTTCGTCTTGACGAACAGCCTGCGCATTGTCCATCGTGGAAAACATGCGTTCGGTACAGCGAACAAGGATAGAGGCCGACCTGGTCCGTGATGTCTCCCTGGTCTGCCTGGCGGGCGGCATCGTGGGCGTGTCGTTCGGGGCGATCGCCGTGGCCGGCGGGCTTCCGGTGTGGGTGCCGGTCGCCATGTCGCTGCTGGTGTTCGCGGGGTCGGCCCAGTTCAGCGCGGTCGGAATCCTGCTCGCCGGGGGCGGGCCGGTGGCCGCTGCGGCGACCGGGCTGCTGCTCAACTCGCGCACGGCGGCCTTCAGCCTCGCCGTCGCCGAACACATGGGCTCCGGGCGGCTCGCCCGGCTGGTCGGCGCGCATCTGGTGACCGACGAGACGGCCGCCTTCACCCTGGCCCAGCCCGATCCGGCACGGCGCCGCGCCGCGTTCTGGCTCTCCGGGCTCGGCCTGTTCGCCGTGTGGAACGCGGGCGTGGCGGCGGGCGCGCTGGCCGGCTCCGCGCTCGGCGACACGGCCCGCTTCGGGCTGGACGCCGCCTTCCCGGCCGTGCTCGCCGCCCTGGTGCTGCCCGCACTGCGCGAGGACGCGGGGCTCCGCCGGGCCGCCCTGCCGGGAGGGGCACTGGCGCTCGCGGCGACACCGGTCGTCCCGGCCGGGGTGCCGGTCCTGCTGGCCCTGGCCGGGCTGGTGCTGCGCGGGGGCGGGAGGCGGCCGGCATGAACGGCGAGATCGCACTGATCCTGGTCCTGGCCGCCGGAACGTACGCCTTCCGCCTGGCCGGACCGCTCCTCCAGGGCCGGGTGGAGCTGCCGTCCCGGGTGCAGGAGCTGCTCTCCGCCGGCGCGATGGTCCTGCTGGCGGCCCTGCTGGCGACCGGCGCCCTCACCGAGTCCGGTGGCTTCGCGGGCTGGGCGCGCCCGGCCGGCGTCCTGGCGGGCGGGGTCCTGGCCTGGCGCCGGGCCCCGTTCGCGGTGGTCGTCCTGGCAGCGGCCGGCACGGCGGCGGTCCTGCGGGCGGCCGGGGTGCCCTGAGCGTCCGGGGCCACTGTCGGCACCCCCGGGTAACGTCGCCCCGCATGACGGACGCCCACACCGACGCCGACCACCCCGCCACCCACACCGACGCGGACCACTCCCACCACCTGCACACCACCCGCGCCTTCTACGACGCCATCGCCGAGGAGTACACCGAGCTCTTCCGTGACTGGCTCGACGCCAAGCCGCTGGACCGGGCGCTGCTGGCCGGATACGCCGAACTGGTCGGGGCGGGCGGGGAGGTGGCCGATGCCGGCTGCGGGCCGGGCCGGGGCACGGCGCATCTCGCCTCGCTGGGTCTGAACGTCTTCGGACTCGACCTGTCGGAGGCGATGCTCGCCATCGCCCGCCGCGAGCACCCCGGCCTGCGGTTCGTGCACGGCTCCCTGCTGCGGCTGGACGTCCCGGACGGGGCCCTCGCGGGTGTGGTGTCCCTGTACTCGACGATCCACCTGCCCGACGAGGAACTGCCCGCCGCCTTCGCCGAGTTCTACCGCGTCCTCGCACCCGGCGGGCACGCACTGCTCGCCTTCCAGGTCGGCGACGAGCCCCGGCGGCACGAGCACCCCTTCGGCCGCCCGGTCTCCCTCGACTTCCGCCGTCGCCGCCCGGACCGGATGGCCGGGCTGCTGGAGGCGGCCGGGTTCCGCATGGTTCTGCAGTCCGTGCGCGGGCCGGACGAGGAGCTCGGAGAGACCACTCCGCAGGCGTATCTGATGGCCCGTAAGCCGCGTTAGACGCAGCGGCCGGCGGAGCGAATGGGTCGGCACCCGCCCGCCGTCCCCGCGCCTGGGTCCGGACCTCGGCGGGGCGGGAGCGGGTTGCCGCCCTGGGCCCTGTGATGGATCGTCCCGGACCTCCGAAGGGCAGTCAATCCTTGGGTTTCCTGCTCAACACCCAAGCTGTAGCTTGGCGTTATGACCCTGGACGACCTGCGGGTGTTCGTGGCCGTGTGCCGGGCCGGCAGCCTCAGTGCGGTGGCCCGCGATCTGTCGTGCACGCAGTCGGCGGTGAGCCAGCATGTGAAGCGGCTGGAACGGGAGACCGGGGTCAGCCTCCTGGAGCGGCAGCCGCGCGGGGTGGTGCCGACCCAGGCGGGCCGGCTCCTGGAGGCCGCCGCCTCCGAGGGCATCACCGGGCTCGACCTGGCGCTGCGGCGCCTGCGGGAGATGGCCGACGGGGAGACCGGCTCGGTGCGGGTGGCCACGGGCGCCACGACCGTACGGCACTTCATGTCGGAGGCGGTCGTCGCCTTCCGGCAGCGTCACCCCGACGTCCGCCTGGAGTTCCGTACCGAGAGTTCCAGCCGGGGCTGCTTCGAGGCCCTGGCCGACCGCGGGCTGGACCTGGCCTGGATCACCCTGGGCGGGCCCGTGCGCGGCATCGAGCAGCGCCCGGTGATGGATCTGCCGTGGGTGCTCGCGCTCCGGGTGGACGACCCGCTGGCCTCCCGCCCGTACGTGGAACCGGAGGAGCTGCGGGGGCTGCGCCTGATCCGGCTGCCGCCCAACTCCACCTCGGCGGCCCATCTGGACGCCGCCTGCGCCGAGGTGGGGGTGCGGTTCTCCTTCGACACCAGCGTCGCCGACTGGGACACCGCGCTGCTGCTGGCCGGACTGGGCCTGGGCCGTGCGGTGGTGCCCGCGCTGCCGGGGCACTCCATACCGGGCGACGAGGGTCCGCTGCGCCTCGTCCCGATCCGCGCCCTGCGCCCGCTGTCGGTGGGCTGGGCGGTCCGTCAGTGGGACGCGCTCAGTCCGCTCGCCCGCGCCTTCGCCGACACGGTGGTCGACAGCTGCCGGCGCAACGCCCCAGCGCCCGCCGCCTGATCAGCCCCAGCCGTCGCCCGAGCCCACCCGGCTTTCTGTGCCCGCCCCGGCAACGGGGCTGCCCCCTCAGGCCCCCGCCCTCCCCTCGTACAGCGCCTCCACCTCCGCCGCGAAGTCCTTCAGGATCACGTCCCTGCGCAGCTTCATCGACGGGGTCAGATGCCCTGCCTCCTCCGTGAAGTCCACCGGCAGGATCATGAAGCGCCGGATCGACTCCGGGCGGGAGAGCGTCTTGTTCGCCTCGTCCAGGGCGCGCTGGATCACGCCCTGCAACTCCTCGTCGTCGACGAGGAGTTCCGGCGGCACCGGGTGCTTGCCGTTCATGCGGCGCCAGTGGGTGATGCCGTCGGGGTCGAGGGTGATCAGCGCCGCCACATAGGGGCGGCCGTCGCCGACGAGCATGCACTGCGAGATCAGGGGGTGGGAGCGCAGCCAGTTCTCCAGCGGGGCCGGTGCGACGCTCTTGCCGCCCGCCGTGATCAGGATCTCCTTCTTGCGGCCGGTGATGGTCAGGTACCCCTCGTCGTCCAGCTCGCCGAGGTCGCCGGTGGCGAACCAGCCGTCGCGGGCGGCCGGGACGACTCCGCCGGCCTGGGCGTCCCAGTAGCCGCGCAGCACATGATCGCCGGAGATCAGGATCTCCCCGTCGGCGGCGATGCGGACCCGGGTGCCGGGCATCGGCCGGCCGACCGTGCCGAGCCGGGGCTTGAGCGGGGGTGTGACCGTGGTCGCGCCGGTGGTCTCGGTCAGGCCGTAGCCCTCGAAGATCTCGATGCCGGCGCCGGCGTAGAACGCGGCGAGCCGGCGGCCCAGCGGGGAGCCGCCGCAGATGGCGTAACGGACCCTGCCGCCCATGGCGTTGCGGATGCGGCGGTAGACGAGCGGGTCGTACATCGCCCGGGCGGCCTTCAGGGAGCGGCCGGGGCCGGGCCCGGTGCCGGCCTGTCTCGCCTCGAGTGCCTCGCCGTAGCGGATGGCGACCGCAGCGGCGCGGTCGAAGGTGGACGCCCGCCCGCCCGACTCCGCCTTGGCGCGGGCGCTGTTGTAAACCTTCTCCAGCATGTAGGGGATGGTCAGCAGGCAGGTGGGCCGGAAGCTCGCCAGGTCGGGCAGCAGGTCCTCGGGGCTGAGGCTGGGCGCGTGCCCGAACCGCACCCGGGCGCGCACGCAGGCGACGGCGACCATCCGCCCGAAGACGTGCGACATCGGCAGGAAGAGGAGCACGGAGGCATCTTCACTCGTCTCTGCCTTGAAGACCGGGTAGAGCAGCTCGATGGCGTTGTCGATCCCGGCGAAGAAGTTGCCGTGGGTGAGGGCGCAGCCCTTGGGGCGTCCGGTGGTGCCGGAGGTGTAGACGAGGGTGGCGATGGTGTCCGGCACGAGCATGCCCCGGCGGACCTCCACCTCCGAGTCGGGCACGTGCGCTCCCGACTCGGCCAGCAGCTCGACGTGGTCCTTCTCCACCACCCACACATGCCGCAGGCCGGGCAGCCGCCCCAGTTCGGGGCCGAGGGCGGCGGCCTGCCCGGCGGTCTCCGTGATCAGGGCGACCGCTCCGGAGTCGTGCAGGATCCAGCAGGCCTGGTAGACGGAGGAGGTCGGGTAGATGGGGACGGTGACCAGCCCGGCCGCCCAGGCGGCGAAGTCGATCAGGGTCCACTCGTAGATGGTGCGGGCCATCACGGCGATCCGGTCGCCCGGCATCAGCCCCTCGGCGATGAGCCCCTTGGCGACCGCCTGCACCTGCTCGGCGAACTCAGCGGCCGTCACATCGGCCCAGCGGCCGTCCACCGTCTTGCGGCTGAGCACCACGGACTGCGGGACCGCGTGGGCGTTGTCGAAGGGCAGGTCGGCGAGCGAGCCGTGCCGTACCGGCCGGACGAGCGGCGGGACGGCGGCTTCCCGCACGATGCCGTCCAGCCTCCGGAGCTCGGGCTCGACCAGCACGGGGGCGCCGTACTCGTCGCCGGTGGCGGAGGAATACGCAGTGGACACGGGCGGCTCCTGGGACGTGCAGCGGTGTGCCGGCTCTCAGTCAGGTACGGGTCGCGCAGCTGGCGGCACTCAGGGCGGCACCCCCGGGGGGTGAGGGGTTACCGCCGGTCAGTCTGGGGATCGTACGGCCCTGGCGTGGGGGGTTTGTGCGGGTCCGGGGATGATCCGGAGCCGGGCATGTGCAATCTCGGCGGGTATGTGAGGGTCGTTCATCTTCTGTGCGGGACCCGGCTCGGCCGCGCCGGCCTCGCAGGTCAGGCGCGTTCCAGGATCGCCGTCACCCCCTGGCCGCCCGCCGCGCACACCGAGATCAACCCGCGTGCCGGGGCGTCCCGTTCGGCGAGCAGCTTCGCCAGGGTGGCGACGATCCGGGCGCCGGTCGCGGCGAAGGGGTGTCCGGTCGCCAGCGAGGACCCGGCCACGTTCAGCCGCGCCCGGTCCACCGGCGCCAGCCCCTGCTTCTCCCAGGCGGCCAGGGTGGCGAGCACCTGGGAGGCGAAGGCCTCGTGCACCTCCACGAGATCGAAGTCCTCGATGCCCAGCCCGGCCCGCTCCAGCATCCGCGGCACCGCATACGCCGGTGCCATCAGCAGCCCGTCCTCGCCGCCCGCGACATCGCCCGCCACGAAGTCCACCGCGGCCGTCTCGTACGCGCTGAGGTAGGCCAGCGGCTCCAGCCCCCGCTCCTCGGCCCACTCCTCACTGGCCAGCAGCACCACCGCGGCCCCGTCCGTCAGCGGCGTCGAATTGCCGGCCGTCATCGTCGGCTCGGGCCCGTCCAGCCCGAACACCGGCTTCAGTTCCGCCAGTTTCTCCACGGTCGATCCCGGACGCAGATTCTGGTCACGGGCCAGCCCCCGGAACGGCACCACCAAGTCCTGGAAGAACCCGCGTTCATAGGCCGCTGCCAGCCGCTGGTGACTGGTGGCCGCCAGCTCGTCCTGCGCCCGGCGGCTGATGCCCCACGCACGGGCGGTGACGGCCGCGTGCTCGCCCATGGACAGCCCGGTGCGCGGCTCGGCGTTGCGCGGGATGTCCGGCACCAGATGCCCCGGCCGGACCTTGGCCAGCGCCTTCAGCCGCGCCCCCAGCGACTTGGCGCGCCGGGCCTCCAGCAGCACCTTGCGCAGGGTGTCGTTGACGCCGAGGGGCGCGTCGCTCGCGGTGTCCGCGCCGCCCGCGATCGCGGACTCGGTCTGCCCGAGGGCGATCTTGTTGGCGGCGGCGATCACGGCCTGGAGTCCGGTGCCGCAGGCCTGCTGGATGTCGTAGGCGGGGGTGCGGGGGTCCAGCGCCGAGCCGAGCACGGTCTCCCGGGCGAGGTTGAAGTCCCGGCTGTGCTTGAGCACGGCCCCCGCGACGAACTCGCCGACCGCACCCCGCCCTTGCAGCCGGTACCGCTCGACGAGACCGTTCAGAGCCGCCGTGAGCATCTCCTGATTGGAGGCGGTGGCGTAGGGGCCGTCGGAGCGGGCGAACGGGATGCGGCTGCCGCCGATGATCGCGACGCGGCGCACGGCCGCCGGTTCCAGGGGACTCATCTCGACCTGCTCCTCACCGTGGGCTTACCTCCGGTAACCTTACTCCAGAGTAAGCACCGACGTGAGCCCTTCACACCCGCTGGGAGTCGCACATGGCCGACCGCTATCTGAGCTTCACCGGCACCGCGCCCGGCCGCTTCCTCACCCGCCGCCTGGGCCTCCCCCAGCCCGCGGCGCTGAAGCGCCACTCGCCCGAGCAGCCGGATCTGGCGGGCGGCCTGCTGCACCTCACCGCCGGCAAGTCCGACCTCGGCCTCGCCCCGGTCCTCGCCCGCACCAACCTCCCCGTCACCGACACCGACCCCGCGGCCGTCGTCCTCGACGCCACCGGCATCCGCACCATCGAGGACCTGTCCGAAGTCCACTCCGCCCTGCACCCCGTCCTCCGCTCCATCACCCCCAGCGGCAGAGTCGTCGTCCTCGGCGCCCCGCTCGACCCCGCCGACCACCACCAGGCCGCCGCCCAGCAGGCCCTGGAGGGCTTCACCCGCTCCCTCGGCAAGGAGATCGGCCGCGGCAGGACCGTCAACCTGGTCCGCCTCACCGACGCCGAGGCCGCCGAGTCCACCCTCCGCTTCCTCCTCTCCCCCAAGTCCGCCTACGTCAGCGGCCAGGTCGTCGAGGTCGGCACCGCGCCGGTCACCACCCCCGCCGACTGGAACCGCCCCCTGGCCGGCCGCACCGCCCTGATCACCGGCGCCGCACGCGGCATCGGCGAGGCGGTAGCCGAGACCCTGGCCCGCGACGGTGCCAAGGTCGTCGTCCTCGACGTGCCGCAGGCAGAGGCGGACGCCCGCCGCGTCGCCGACCGCCTCGGCGGCACGGCCCTCCCCCTCGACATCACCGCCGCCGACGCCGGCGCCCGTATCGCCGAGGCCCTCCCCGACGGCCTCGACATCCTCATCCACAACGCCGGCATCACCCGCGACCGCCGCCTGGTCAACATGCCCGCCGAACGCTGGATCCAGGTCCTGGAGGTCAACCTGGCGAGCGTGCTGCGCACCACCGACTTCCTCCTCACCTCCGGCACCCTCAAGCCGGGCGGCCGCATCGTCGCCACCGCCTCCATCGCGGGCATCGCCGGAAACGCCGGCCAGACCAACTACGGCGCCAGCAAGGCAGGCATCATCGGCCTGGTCCGCTCCCTCGCCCCCCGCGCCCTGGCCGACCACGACGTCACCGTGAACGCCGTCGCCCCCGGCTTCATCGAAACGAAAATGACCGCGGCCATCCCCCTCCTCATCCGCGAAGCCGGCCGCCGCATGAACTCCCTCGCCCAGGGCGGCCAGCCCATCGACGTCGCCGAGACCACCGCCTGGCTCGCCCACCCCGCCTCCGGCGCGGTCAACGGCCAGGTCGTACGGGTCTGCGGCCAGAGCCTGCTGGGAGCGTGAGCCCGTGCAGCCCCGCCACATCCTCACCGCACCCCCGTCCCTGACCCCCCTCCTCGCCCGGGGCGCCCTGCTCTCCCCCCTCAAGCGCCCCCGCCCCGACGCGCCCTTCCCGCGCACCCGCCTGGTCCTCCCCGGCCTGCGCGTCGACCTGGCCCGCCTCGCCGCCTACGAGCGGGTCTGCGGCTTCCCCACCGGCGAGGACGACCTGCCGGTCACCTACCCGCACGTGCTGGGCTTCCCCCTCGCCATGCGCCTGATGAGCGACCGCGCCTTCCCGCTCCCGCTCCTCGGCCTGGTCCACACGTCCATCGCCATCACCCGGCACCGCCCCCTCCCCGCCACCGGCGCGTACGAACTCCACGTCCACATCGCCGACCTGACCCCCCACCGGCGCGGCACCGAGGCGACCGTCGTCACCGAACTCCACACCGACGGCTCCGTCGCCTGGGAATCCCGCAGCACGTATCTGGCCCGCCACCGCACCGACACTCGGCCATCCCCCGAACGCAAGACTCCGGACCCCCTCCCCACGCTCTCCGAATGGCGCCTGCCCGCCGGCCTGGGCCGCCGCTACGGCGCCGCGTCCGGCGACCGCAACCCGATCCACCTGCACCCGCTCACCGCGCGCCTCTTCGGTTTCCCCCGCGCCATCGCGCACGGCATGTGGACGGTGGCCCGCTGCCTGGCCGCCCACGGGGTGCCTCCGGCGGCGACGATACGAGCGGACTTCAAGGCACCGGTCCTGCTGCCGGGCACGGTCACCTACAGCGCACGGGACGGACGCTTCGAGCTGAGGAGCGGCGAAGGCGGACGCCGCCTTCACCTCACCGGCGAAGTACTCCCCTGCTGATCACCCTCGTCGTCGGCCGGGGGCACCCACCGGCGCCCGTGCATCAGATCGCCGAGTCCTGCCCAGGCGAAGTTCATCAGGGTGGCCGCGGCCTGGCGGGCGGTGACGCCGGGAGTGGCGTTGGCCCAGTCGGCCAGCGACTCGGCGGCGCCGACGAGGGCCTCGGCGAGGCCGGCGACCTCGGCCGCCGGGAGGTCGGGATCGCGGTGCGCGTCGCGGGCGGCGGCGAGGATCAGCTGGGTCACGAAGGCGACGATCTCGGCGCGCATGGCGGCGACCTCGCCGGCGAAGACCTCGCCGTGGGTGCGGGCCTGGAGGTGCAGGACGGACCAGCCGTCGGGGTTGCGGGCGGTGTGCGTGAAGAAGGCGGTCAGGCCGGACCAGAGCTGGCGGTCGGCGGGGAGGTCCGGGCGGGCGCCGGCCCGCACGGCGTCGACGAGGGCCTTTGCCTCACGGCGGATGCAGGCGCTGAACAGGTCCTCCTTGGAGTTCAGGTAGAGGTAGACCAACGGCTTGGAGACACCGGCCAGTTCGGCGATCTCGTCCATGGACGCGGCCATGTAGCCCCGCCGGCCGAAGGTCTGTACGGCGGCGTCCAGCATCTGCTGTTCCCGCACCGCGCGCGGCATCCGCTTGGTCTTGACGGCAGGCATACCTTTCAGAGTACGGGGCGGGGTAACGGGGCGAGCGGCAGCTCGGGGGGTGCTGGATTTCGGACGCGGCCGCTGACCAGGGTTTTCGTTCAACGTGCGGTGAGCTTGCCGACTCGCAGGGTGCCCTTCGCTCGGCTTGGCACCCGGGGTGGGTGCCGGCCGGGGGCGGCCCCGACTCACCCACCCACCGTGGGCGCTACGCGTACCCCCACCGGAGCCGCGGTTGCGCCGCAGGCATCAGACGCGCACCCCCACCGGGCCGCACGGGCGGGAAATGCCGCAGCCCCACCCGGCGGGTGTGCGGGCGGGGCTGTGGGGCGTGGGGGGTCAGGCGGTCGCGGGGGCCGGTTCGCGGGTTTCCGAGGCGGCCGCCGGGGGCTCGTCGACCAGGGAGCCGTGGACGGAGTTGTAGGCGTCGCGGTCGAGGAGCTTCTCGCGAGCCGAGACGAGGACCGGGACCAGGGCCTGGCCGGCGACGTTCGTCGCGGTGCGGATCATGTCGAGGATGGGGTCGATGGCGAGGAGCAGACCCACGCCCTCCATCGGCAGCCCCAGCGTGGACAGCGTCAGCGTGAGCATCACCGTCGCCCCGGTCAGCCCCGCCGTCGCCGCCGAGCCGACCACCGACACGAACGCGATCAGCAGGTAGTCCGTGACGCCCAGCTGAACGTCGAAGATCTGCGCGACGAAGATCGCCGCAATAGCCGGATAAATGGCGGCGCAGCCATCCATCTTCGTCGTCGCCCCGAACGGCACCGCGAACGACGCGTACTCCCGCGGCACACCCAGCCGCTCGGTGACCTTCTGCGTCACCGGCATCGTGCCCACCGACGACCGCGACACGAACGCCAGCTGGATCGCCGGCCAGGCGCCCTTGAAGAACTGCAGCGGGTTGGCCTTGGCCACACCGGCCAGCAGCGCCGGGTACACACCGAACAGAACGATCAGGCAGCCCACGTAGATGTCGGCCGTGAACGTCGCGTACTTGCCGATCAGGTCCCAGCCGTACGTGGCGATCGCGTTGCCGATCAGGCCCATGGTGCCCAGCGGCGCCAGCCGGATGACCCACCACAGCGCCTTCTGCAGCAGCTCCAGCACGGACTCGCTCAGCGTGAGGATCGGCTGAGCCTTCTCACCGAGCTTCAGCGCGGCGATACCGGCGACCGCCGCCATGAAGACGATCTGCAGCACGTTCAGCTCGGTGAACGGCGTGATGACGTCCGTCGGGATGATCCCGGTCAGGAAGTCGATCCAGGACCCGGTGCTCTCCGGCTTCGCCCCGTCCTGCGGGGTGAGCCCCGTACCCGAGCCCGGGTTGGTGACCAGGCCGATGACCAGGCCGATCGCCACCGCGATCAGCGACGTGATCATGAACCAGATCAGCGTCCGCGACGCCAGCCGCGCCGCGTTGTTGACCTTCCGCAGATTGGTGATCGACACCAGGATCGCGAAGAAGACCAGCGGCGCGACGGCCAGCTTCAGCAGACCGACGAACGTACCGCCGATCTTCTCCAGCGTGGTGACCAGCCAGGAGACGTCCTGGCTGCGGGCGAGCCAGCCGAGCAGCACGCCCAGGACGAGACCGGCGAGTATCTGGGCCCAGAAGGGCGCCCTGAAGGGCAGCGAGAAGGATTTCGTGTTCGTGGACACGGACCAGCTCCGTTGAGGGGACGCGTAAGGACAGTGACGTGGTGGTCTTGCGGTGCGTTGAGCGCGCGGCGAGATCGTCGCCCGCGGTTCAGGGACGACAGCTCGCGGAGGCGACCCGGCAGAGATCCACGTGCAGGCGCGCCACGAGCGGAACACTCCGGGGCGTGGAGAACACGGCTGCTGACTTCACCCAACGACCCTAACACTGAAGCTTTGGGATGCTCCAAGCCTTGCTTTGACAGGCGGGAGGCGAAAAATACCCACACATCACAAAGCGCCCCGGTTTCCGGGGTTTTCGGAAGCCGGGGCGCCGATCACGCCTTGTCTGGTGTGACAGACCTTACGAAGCCTGCCCCTGCGCCGGCTGCTGAGCCGATCCCTGAGCCGATCCCTGGACGGGCTCCGGCTTCTTCTCCGCACCCTGCGCCCGCGCCGCCTCGTCCGCGCCGTCCTCCGCCTTGCGGCTGGCCTCCAGGTTCGCCTTCACCTGGTCCACCCGCCGCACGAGCTGCTCCGAGGCACGGTCCCGCTCCTTGCGCAGCGCGACAAAGCTGATCGGCGCGGAGATCACCAGCGCGAGCAGCACGATCCACAGGCTGTTGGACCGGCCCAGGCCACGCGGGGCGAGGCCGGAGTAGACGAGACCCCAGACGACCACGAGGCAGCCCACGAAGATCCCGAGGCGCATCAGCGTGTAGCGGAGCATCTCAATCCACTCTTCCGTTTCTGGCACAAAGAGGCACCGTCCAGTGAAGCATGCCGGGACACCGATCTTTCACGGGGGTACGAAGCAGCCTCACGGCTCAGCTTCGGCTCGGCCCGGCTCAGCTTCGGCTCGGCTCGGCTCAGCTCGGCTCAGCTCTGATCAGCTCACCCCAGCTCCAACAACATGATCACGTCATCCCGGTCGTCCCCCGGCGCCACCCGGATCGCCCCCGGAACGCGCCCGACCTCCTTGTACCCGCACCCCGCATAGAACCGCTCCAGCCCCAGCCCACCCCGGCAGGCGAGCCGGATCGCCTCGACCCCCTCCATGTCCCGCGCGGCCCGCTCCGCCGCCGCCAGCAGCTCCCGTCCGTACCCCTTGCCCTGATGCCTGGGGTGCACCATCACCGTGTAGAGCCAGATCCAGTGCGTCATCAGCCGATGCGTGTTCCGCGTGAGGAACGCCGTGGCCGCCACCCGCCCCTCCTCGTCGTACCCGACGAGCAGCCGCGACCGCTCCTCCGCCATGGCGGCGAACTGCCGCACCAGCTCCGGCCGGACCTCCTCCCGGTCCACCGGCGGCACGAACCCCACCGCACCACCCGCGTTACTGACATCGACCCACAGCTCCAGCAGCCCGTCCCGCAGCTCACGGGTCACGGGCGGATCCACCACAAACGTAAGAGGCATAGACCGACCCTACCCCTTACCCAAGCGCCTCCGCAGCCACTTTCAGGTCGGCCACCAGCCCCTCGTACGCAGCCGCCCGCTCCTCCTCGTCCCGCGCCCGCAGCACCGACGAGGGGTGCACGGTGGCCACCAGCTTCTCCGGCCGCCCGTGGATCTCCCGCTCCAGCAGTGCCCCGCGCGCCTCACCGACCCGGAACGAGGAGCCGAACAGCGCCTTGCCCGCGGTGGCTCCGAGCATCACGATCAGCTCGGGCTCCACGACGGCCAGTTCGGCCGCCAGCCACGGCCCGCAGGCCGTCATCTCCCGCAGCGTCGGCGCCTTGTGGATACGGCGCTTGCGCGGCTCGGCGCGGGTGAACTTGAAGTGCTTCACCGCGTTGGTGACATACGCGTCCGCCGGATCGAGCCCGGCCTCCTCCAGCGCCCGGTCGAGCAGCCTTCCCGCGGGACCGACGAAGGGCCGGCCCAGCCGGTCCTCCTGGTCACCGGGCTGCTCACCCAGCAGCATCACCCGGGCGTCCGCATCACCGGCACCGAAGACGGTCTGCGTGGCATCCCGGTGCAGCGGACACCCGCGGCACCCGGCCGCAGCCTCCCGCAACGCACCAAGAGTCAGCTCCTCCGGCACAAACGGCTCGGCGCTGTACGCATCCTCGGGCGCACCCATACACCCCGAGTACCCGAACACGCAGGCCCGCTGCACCAACCCCAAAGGGGCGCGCTGTACGCATCCTCGGGCGCCCATACACCCCGAGTACCCGAACACGCAGGCCCGCTGCACCGACCCCAAAGGGGCGCGGGGAACTGCGCGCCCAGCCACACGAAACCCGCACCCGCCGGCGCACAGAACGCCCCCACCCCTAAGGCACCCGCCCTCACAAGCGCCCCCTCAAGGCGCCCGCACTCAAAACGGCGCCCCGCGCCATCACACCCGCATCGGCTGCGGCGCCTCCCGCCGCTCCGGATCCGGCCCCTCGTACTCCCGGATGATCTCGTACCGCGTGTTCCGCTCCACCGGCCGGAACCCGGCGTCCCGGATCAGCTCCAGCAGATCCTCACGCGTCAGCTTGTCCGGCGTCCCGAAGTTGTCCGCATCGTGCGTGATCTTGTACTCGACGACCGACCCGTCCATGTCGTCCGCCCCGTGCTGCAGCGCCAGCTGCGCCGTCTGCAGCCCGTGCATCACCCAGAACACCTTCACGTGCGGCACGTTGTCGAACAGCAGCCGCGACACCGCGAAGGTCTTCAGCACCTCCGCCCCCGTCGCCATCTGCGTCCGCGCCTGGAGCCGGTTGCGGACCTTGCCGTCCTTCATGTCGACGAAGTCGTGCTGGTAGCGCAGCGGGATGAAGACCTGGAAGCCGCCGGTCTCGTCCTGCAGCTCGCGCAACCGCAGCACATGGTCGACCCGGTGGCGGGGCTCCTCGATGTGCCCGTAGAGCATGGTGCACGGGGTCTTCAGACCCTTCTCGTGCGCCAGCCGGTGGATCCGGGACCAGTCCTCCCAGTGGGTACCGTGGTCCACGATGTGCTGCCGGACCTCCCAGTCGAAGATCTCGGCGCCGCCCCCGGTCAGGGACTCCAGGCCCGCGTCGATCAGCTCGTCCAGGATCTCCGAGGCCGGCAGCCCGGAGATCTTCTCGAAGTGATGGATCTCCGTCGCCGTGAACGCCTTCAGCGACACGTCCGGCAGCGCGGCCTTCAGTTCGCGCAGCGACCGCGGGTAGTAGCGCCACGGCAGGTTGGGGTGGAGCCCGTTGACGATGTGCAGCTCGGTGAGGTTCTCCGGCTCCATCTCCTTGGCGAGCCGGACCGCCTCCTCGATGCGCATGGTGTACGCGTCCTTCTCCCCCGGCTTGCGCTGGAAGGAGCAGTACGCGCACGACGCCGTGCACACGTTGGTCATGTTGAGGTGCCGGTTGACGTTGAAGTGCACCACGTCGCCGTTGAGCCGGGTGCGCACCTCGTGGGCCAGCCCGCCGAGCCAGGCCAGGTCGTCCGACTCGTAGAGCGCGATGCCGTCCTCGCGGGTCAGCCGCTCACCGGAGCGGACCTTCTCCTCCAGCTCGCGCTTGAGCCCGACGTCCATGCCGTTACCTCTCTCCCAGAAGACAGACCCGACCACCGTACGCCCCGGTCAGTGGACCTCTTCGGGCAGCTCGCCCACCCGGTTCTCCCACTTCGTGGAGAGCACGATGGTGGTCCGGGTACGGGAGACGCCCTTGGTGCCGGAGAGCCGGCGGATGATCTTCTCCAGGCCGTCCACGTCGGTCGCGCGCACCTTGAGCATGAACGAGTCGTCGCCGGCGATGAACCAGCAGTCCTCGATCTCCTGCAGGTCCCGCAGCCGCTGGGCCACGTCCTCGTGGTCGGCGGCGTCGGAGAGCGAGATGCCGATCAGGGCGGTGACGCCGAGACCGAGCGAGGCGGCGTTCACGGTGGCCCGGTAGCCGGTGATGACACCGGCCGCCTCGAGCCGGTTGATGCGGTCGGTGACACTGGGTCCGGACAGACCGACGAGGCGCCCCAGCTCCGCGTAGGAGGCCCGGCCGTTCTCCCGGAGGGCCTGGATGAGCTGCCTGTCCACCGCGTCCATCGAATCGAAGCCTTCCAGTGAAGAGGTCTGAGGAGTCGTGAGTGAAAAGTCGTGACTGAGAAGTCCGGTCGTGCTCAGAGCGGCCGGTCACCGCCGCCCAGCTCTCCCTGCCAGCGGCGGTAGAGCCGGTGCTGGACACCCGCCGCGTCCAGTACGCGTCCGGCGACGAAGTCCACCAGGTCCTGGATGTGCGTCGCGCCCGCGTAGAAGGCCGGTGAGGCGGGGACCACGGTCGCGCCCGCGTCGTCGAGGCTGACCAGGTGCCGCAGGGTCTGGCCGTTCAGCGGGGTCTCCCGCACGGCCACGACCAGTGTGCGCCGCTCCTTCAGGGTGACGCTCGCCGCGCGCTGCAGCAGGTCCTTGGACAGCCCGAGCGCGACCCCGGCCACGCTGGCCGTGGAGGCGGGCACGATCAGCATGCCCTTCGTCGGGTACGACCCCGAGGACGGGCCGGCCGCCAGGTCGCCCGCGGGCCAGTACCGCACGGCGTCGGCGTCCACGTTCACGGTGAACGTGTCCGGCTTGCCGTCGGCGCCCCGGGACAGCCAGGCGCGCAGGTCGTCCCGCCAGTGGGCGTCCCGGAATGAGATCCCGGTCTCGTCCAGCAGGGTGAGCCGCGAGGCACGGGAGACGACCAGGTCGACGCTCTCGCCGGCGGCAAGCAGCGCACGCAGCACGGCGGCCGCATAAGGCGTGCCGGACGCGCCGGACACCCCTACGATCCAAGGCGTACGCGCCGTCTCTCCTGGCTTGAGCGGGTTCACACCCCCGAGCCTATCCGGCTCCGCAGGGTGGGAACCGGCCCAGGGTGCCCGAGCGTTCCCCGGACGGGACGACTGAAGCGGGGGCTGCCATGTCCGGTGTGCGAGGCGAGTGGTCGCGCGGCGACCGCGTGAGGGCCGCGGCCCAGCTGATGGTGGGCTGGGTGGCGCTGCTGTGGCTGCTGGAAGCGGTCGATGTGGCCACCGGTCACGCCCTGGACGACTTCGGGATCGTCCCCCGGGACCCCGCCGAGCTCACGGACATCGTCCCGGCCGCCTTCCTGCACTTCGGCTTCGACCATGTCGCCGCCAACAGCGTCCCGCTGCTGGTCCTGGGCTTCCTGGCGGCGCTGGGCGGCCTGCGCCGGTTCGCCGCCGTCTGCGCGCTGATCATCGTGGCGGACGGACTGGGTGTGTGGTTGCTCTCCCCGGCGCACAGCAACACGGCGGGCGCCTCCGGCCTGGTCTTCGGCCTCTTCGGCTACCTGCTGGCCACCGGCTTCGTCGAGCGCCGCCCCCACGGCATCCTGGTCGCCGTCCTGATCGCCGCCGTCTGGGGCGGCTCCATCCTCGCGGGCATAGCCCCCACCCAGACGGGCGTCAGCTGGCAGGGCCACCTGGTCGGCCTGATATCGGGCATCGCCGCGGCCTTCCTTTTCCGCCGCCGCCCGGCACCGGTCGCATGACGCCACGGACACCGGCGGAGCAGGCCCTGGCCCAGTCCTGTACGACCGGTGACGGCAGTGTGCGCTTCGTTGTCGAAGACCTGTCGGTGGACCGGCTTCCCCGGGGCCACCTCCTCCTCGCCTACCGCCTGCGCGTGGAGCGTCCGGGGGCGGAGGCCGAGCGATGGGCCGTCTCCCTCCCCTGGGAGGACCGGTCCTTCACGGACGTCTTCGACTCACCGTCCCCGGAGTCCGAACGGCTGCGGCAGCTCGTGCACCTGATGCGCGCCCTGCTGGAGGAGTGGTGGGACACCAAGGGCCACAACCGCCGCTCGGCCAGGCTGGGCCAACGCCTCCCCTGACACCGTCACATTGTCCGTTCAGCGCTTCACCCTCTGGGCGATGCGCAGGATGTCGCTCAGCGACCGGGTCAACTCCGCCACGAGGTACCGCAGCTCCTGCGGCCCCGCCTCGTCCGCCAACTGCCGGGCGTGCCCCAGCAGGACGCCCGCCATCTCGAGCTGTACGTCCTCCGCCGCGTCGGCAAGGCGGGAGACGCGGCCGGGGCGCTCCGGGTCGGCGATGACGTAGGCGGTCTTGCCGTCCGCGCGGGACCACGGCAGGCGGCGCGGACGGCAACTCTCCTCGGAATCCGGCTCGGACCTCATGCGACCTCCACCCCATGGATCACGTACGGCCCGGGCCCGTCGAGCCCCAGCTCCGCCGGCTCCGGCTCCCACCGCCGAGCCGCCTGCTCGGCGGCGATGACGTAAGGGCGTACGGCGCGGGTCTCCTCCCCGGAGAGAGGCTGAGCGTGACGCGGACGCGATCGGGTGCGGATGAAGGGCGGTGTGACGTGGAGGGGAGGCGGGGCGAGGTGTCCGGCCGACGGGACGGGAACGGACAGAAGCATTCGGGCCAGCCTCAGAAGGATCACCAGGGACGCGAGGAAGAGGGCGGCACAGGAGATGAGAGAGGGGATAGCGTCGGACATGCGTCAGCTCCGTTTCAGCTGGTGCCGTGCCTCGGGGCGGTGGCAGCCGTCGCCGAGGCTTTCTCGTGAGCAGAGTAGCCCAGGTAACCTATACCGACCTAGGGGAACTACAGCTCGATTAGGCACCTGTGCGAGTCACAGTATGAGAGGGTGATGGAGTTTCAGCCCGATATCCCCCGCTGGCGGCAGATCGCATCGGTCATCCGGTGCCGTATCGAGGACGGCACCTACCCGCCGCGCGGACGTATCCCATCGGTACAACAGCTCGTGGCGGAGTTTGGTGTCGCTACGGCGACGGCCGGAAAGGTCAGCGCCGGCCTGAGAAAGGAAGGCCTCGTCTACACCGAACCCGGCCTCGGCTCCTTCGTCTCCCCCGACGCCCCGGAGATCCTGCGCAAGGCCCGCGCGGCAGCCGAAGCGGAAGCTACGGAGTAGCCGCGAGGCCCCGGCGCCAGGGCGCGTCCCCTGGCGCCGGGGCCTCGGCCACCTGTTTCAGACCGTCAGCCCCCGGACCAGCAGGTCCAGCAGCGCGCAGACGAAGAGGGCGATGCCGATGAAGCCGTTGACGGAGAAGAACGCGCGGTTCAGGCGGGACAGGTCGTGGGGGCGGACGATGGTGTGCTCGTAGACGAAGGCGGCGGCCACGATCAGCAGGCCCAGCCAGAAGAAGGCACCGGCGCCGGTGAGCACGGCGTACCAGGCGAACAGGGCCGTGGTGACGAGGTGGCAGCCGCGGGCACCCCAGATGGCGGCCGGGACGCCGAAGCGGGCCGGGACCGAGCGCACGCCGATCCTGCGGTCGGCCTCCACGTCCTGGCAGGCGTAGATCAGGTCGAAGCCGCCGATCCAGATGCCCACGGCGAGACCGAGGACGACCGCGTCCCAGGACCAGGTGCCGGTGATCGCCAGCCAGCCGCCGACCGGGCCCATGGCCTGGGCGAGCCCGAGGATGGCCTGCGGGAAGTCGGTGAACCGCTTGCCGTAGGGATAGACCACCATCGGGATCACCGCGACGGGCGCGAGGGCCAGGCACAGCGGGTTGAGCAGGGCCGCCGCGCCCAGGAAGACGACGAGCGCGATGAGCGCGCCGGTCCAGGCGTGCCGCACGGTCATCGCACCGGTGACCAGCTCGCGGTGCGCGGTGCGCGGGTTCCGGGCGTCGATCTCGCGGTCGATGATCCGGTTGGCGGCCATGGCGAAGGTGCGCAGCCCGACCATGGCGAGCGTCACCAGCAGCAGCCGGCCCCAGTGGATGTTCTTGTCCCACTGGTACATCGCGGTGAGGGAGGCGATGTAGGCGAAGGGCAGGGCGAAGACCGAGTGCTCGATCATCACCAGGCGCAGGAAGGCCCTGGTGCGTCCCGGCTGCTGCGGCAGCGCTGCGGAGGCCGAGGTCACAGTCCGTACTCCTTCCAGCGGCGGTCCACCTTGGCGGCGGTCTCCGGGTCGGACTCGACCATGTCGGGCCAGCCGCCGTCGCGCGTATACCCCTCCTCGGGCCACTTCTTCGTCGCGTCGATGCCGGCCTTGCCGCCCCAGAACTGCTGGTACGAGGCGTGGTCGAGATGGTCGACCGGGCCCTCGACGACGGTGAGGTCACGCGCGTAGTCCGTGTTGCCGAGCGCCCGCCAGGCGACCTCGTGCAGGTCGTGCACGTCGCAGTCGGCGTCGACGACCACGATCAGCTTGGTCAGCGACATCATGTGCGCGCCCCAGATGGCGTGCATGACCTTCTGCGCGTGCTTGGGGTACTTCTTGTCGATCGAGACGATGGCGCAGTTGTGGAAGCCGCCGGCCTCGGGCAGGTGGTAGTCCACGATGTCCGGGACGATGATCTTCAGCAGGGGCAGGAAGAAGCGTTCCGTCGCCCGCCCCAGCGGCCCGTCCTCGGTCGGCGGGCGGCCGACCACGATCGACTGCAGCAGCGGGCGCTTCCGCATCGTCACGCAGTCGATCTTCAGCGCGGGGAAGGGCTCCTGCGGGGTGTAGAAGCCGGTGTGGTCGCCGAAGGGCCCCTCGGGCAGCATCTCGCCCGGCTCCAGCCACCCCTCCAGCACGACCTCGGCGTTCGCCGGTACCTGCAAGGGCACGGTCTTGCAGTCCACCATCTCGATCCGCTTGCCCTGCACGAACCCGGCGAACAGGTACTCGTCGATGTCGCCGGGCAGCGGCGCGGTGGCGGCGTAGGTCACGGCGGGCGGGCAGCCGAAGGCGATGGCGACCGGCAGCCGCTCACCCCGGCGGGCCGCCACCTGGTAGTGGTTGCGGCTGTCCTTGTGGATCTGCCAGTGCATGCCGATGGTGCGCCTGTCGTGGCGCTGCAGCCGGTACAGGCCCAGATTGCGGATGCCCGTCTCCGGGTCCTTGGTGTGGGTGAGCCCGAGGTTGAAGAAGGAGCCGCCGTCCTTGGGCCAGGTGAACAGGGCGGGCAGCTTCTCCAGGTCCACGTCGTCGCCGGTGAGCACGACCTCCTGGACCGGCGCGTCCTTCACCTTCTTCGGCGGCACGTGGGTCATCGCGCCGAGCTTGCCGAAGGCCTCGCGGATGCCGACGAAGCCATGCGGCAGCTCCGGCTTGAGCAGTCCGGCGATCTTGTCGCTGATCTCGCTGTACGACTTCAGGCCGAGCGCCTTCAGCAGGCGCCGGTCGGTGCCGTACACGTTCATGGCGAGCGGCATGCTGGAGCCGCGCACGTTCTCGAAGAGCAGCGCCGGGCCGCCGGCTTTCTGCACCCGGTCGACGATCTCACCGACCTCCAGATACGGGTCGACCTCGGCCTTGATGCGCTTGAGGTCGCCCTCGCGCTCCAGCGCCCTGAGCAGGGAGCGAAGATCGTCGTAAGCCATGCGGTCAAGTATCCCCGAGCGGATACCCTGGCCGTGTACCACCCACCGCTTCCGCTGGAGAGGCCCCATGCTTCGGGTGCTGATGTTTCTCGTGCCGCTGGCACTGAGCATCTACGCGTTCATCGACTGCATCAGCACGAGCGACGAGGACGTCCGTCACATGCCCAAGCCGCTGTGGGCGATCCTGGTGCTGCTGTTCCCGCTGGCCGGCTCCATCTCGTGGATCATCGCCGGCAAGCAGCGGCACCCGGTCACGCGGGGGATGGGACGCGGCCAGTGGGTGGCCCCGGATGACAACCCCGACTTCCTGAAGTCCCTCGACGAGAACAAGCCTCGCGAGCGGGACCGGGACCGAGATGCCGGCAAGGACCGGGAGCGCAGCGAGGACCGCGAGCGGGACAAGGACCCGGACGAGGACCCCAGGACCGACTGACGTCAGGGGCCCCGCGAGCCGCGAAGGCGGCGCGTTCGGATAGCTCTTCCGTGATGCCCTCGGGCCAGAGCGGCGGCGTGAAGGGGCCGTGCCGGTCGGCGAGCCGCACGAGTTCGGCGGCGGTGGGGCGGCCCTCGTAGTCCTTGTCGAGGCAGCAGGCCACGACCTCGGCCAGCTCGGTGTCCAGCTCCCGCAGGGCGTCGATGTCGGGCGCCTCGTGCACGATGCGGTACAGCACCGGAGGTCCGGAGCCCTCCCCGAACGGCGGGGCCCATGCCGCCGGCGCCGAGGCGGCCGATCAGCGGGATGGGGCCGATCCGTAACGGGTCGCCCTCCTCCAGCGGGTCGGCACCGCTGCCCCTGAGTTCAAAACCGCCGCCCCCGCTCACTCGCTCTCCTCGCTCACCGTTCCTGCGGAGCGAATGAGCTTACTGGGTGGGGAGGTTGTTGAGCGGCGCGTTCTCAGCGCAGCGTCGCGATGAAGTCGGCCCATGCGCCCCGACTCATCATCAGCACCGGGCCGTCAGGCTTCTTGCTGTCGCGGACGGGCACGGCGCCGGGAAAGTCGGGGGCCACTTCGACGCAGTTGCCGCCGTTTTCGCCGCTGTAGCTGCTCTTGACCCAGGTGATCGCGCTGACTTCGTGGCTGGCCATGGTTCTCAGCGCAGAGTTGCGGTGAAAGCGGCCCACGCGCTCCGGCCCACCATCAGCACCGGGCCGTCAGGGTCCTTGCCGTCGCGGACGGGAACGACGCCGGGAAATCCGGGGGCCACCTCGACGCAGTTGCCGCCGTTGTCGCCGCTGTAGCTGCTCTTGATCCAAGTTGTGGCCGAGCTGAACTCGTCGCTGTTCATCTTGCTCGTACCTCTCCATCGCCTCGTTGATCAGAGCGGCGGACTCGAGAGCTGACGGAGCATCCGCCCTGAGCACATCATAGGTCTGCAGGTGCCGTCCGTAGGCGGCCGGATTGTCGTTGAAGTGGCCTCGATCCAGTGACTCCGAGTAGACCCACTTGTGCCCGTCGGGCAGCTCGATCAACGACATCGAGGCGTTGGGGCGAACAAGTTCGGCGCGGTCGGCCGGCGCTACCTGTATGTGGATGTTGGGACGACGGGCGACGTCGAGCAGGTGCGCACACTGCTCACGCATGACGGTCGGTCCGCCGACCACGTTGCGAAGACAGCTTTCGTCGAGGACCACCGCGTAGAAGGGGCCTCCGTTCGCGAGAAACCGCCGCTGGCGGCTCAGCCGAGCGCGAACCCGCTCCTCGACTTCCTCACCGCTGGTGACACGCGCGAACAGCGCCCTCGCGTATGCCTCTGTCTGCAACAGCCCCGGCACTACCTGCACTTGATACTCACGCAGCGTCACAGCCACCGCATCCATCTCCGCCCGGCGCCGGAACCAGTCCGGATGCTCCACCTGCGGATACCAGTCGATCCTCCCCCACAGCCGACCCAACACCCCGCCCGTGCCGAGCAGTTCGTCGCACGTCTTCGCGAACGTGTCCGTCGGCACCCGCGTGCCCGCCTCCACCCGTGCCACATGCGACCGGTCGCAGGGGATGCGCCCCGCCAACCCCTCCTGCGTCAGCCCCGCCGCCTCCCGGAAGTGCCTCAGCACCTCACCGAACACAGCGGCCGTGGTCGCCCCCGTACTCCCCCCGGCATTGCGTCGGCTCACGGCGTCCCCCTCCGTGACAGTGGTCCAGTGTCACGCGTCATGCATTGATGCCCACGATTCCACTACGCCACGCTCGACACACCGAGAGTGACGAAGGGAAGCGCCGATGGATCTGAGCGCCGAGGTCCGCGAGGCCAACCGCCGTTCCGTCAACCGCCTGTTGATGGCTCACCCGCTGGTCCCGGTGAGCCCGCCCCCGGAGCCGGTCCCCGGCTGCGGCGAGTGCGCCGAGCTGGCCGCGCGGCGGAGCAGGGCGCGGGCGGCGGACGACGGCAGCGCGGAAACGGACGCGGACGTCCTGCTCAGACGCCACCAGCGCCGGGTCCATGAGCCCTTAGCCCTTCGGCCGGGGAAGACTGACCCCATGGACACGATCGACACGGCCACCGCCCGTTCCTGGCTCGGTGTCGCGCTGGAGGAGGCACGGGCGGGGCTTGCCGAGGGTGGGATTCCGATCGGGGCCGCGCTGTACGGGGCGGACGGGGTGCTGCTGGGGCGTGGGCGGAATCGGCGGGTGCAGGACGGGGATCCGTCGATGCATGCGGAGACTGCTGCTTTCCGGGCGGCGGGGCGGCAGCGGTCGTATCGGGGGACGACGATGGTGACCACGCTGTCGCCGTGCTGGTACTGCTCGGGTCTGGTCCGGCAGTTCGGGATCTCGCGGGTGGTGATCGGTGAGGCGGTCACCTTTCACGGCGGGCACGAGTGGCTGGCCGAGCACGGGGTGCAGTTCGTACTGCTGGACGATCCGGAGTGCATCGCGATGATGCGGGAGTTCGTCGAGCGTCATCCACAGGTGTGGAACGAGGACATCGGGAAGTGAGGCCGTGACCGCTTCCCGATGTCCTCGGTGTCGTTCGTCCCGTCCCGGAGGGGCCGTACGGCTCAGAAGCCGGCGGCGGTCAGCGCGCCGAGGCCGACGTCCGCGTAGGAGTGCTTGCCGGAGACGAAGATGTTGACGCCGTAGTAGTTGAACAGCCAGCAGCCGAAGGCCAGCAGGGCCAGGTACGCGGCCTTGCGGCCCTTCCAGCCGGCGGTGGCGCGGGCGTGCAGGTAGCAGGCGTAGGCGACCCAGGTGATGAAGGACCAGACCTCCTTGGGGTCCCAGCCCCAGTAGCGGCCCCAGGCGTCGCCCGCCCAGATCGCGCCCGCGATGATCGTGAACGTCCACAGCGGGAAGACGGCCGCGTTGACGCGGTAGGCGAACTTGTCGAGCGAGGCGGAGGCGGGCAGGCGCTCCAGGACGCTGGTGGCGAAGCTGCCGGGCTTGCCGCCGCCGGCCAGCTTGCTCTCGTAGGAGTCCTTGAAGAGGTAGAGGATCGTGGTGACCGCGCCCAGGTAGAAGACCGCGCCGCACAGGATCGCCGTGGAGACGTGGATGTAGAGCCAGTACGAGTGGAGGGCGGGAACCAACTGGTCGCTGGCGGTGTACAAGACAGTGACAGCGAGGCCGAGGTCGAGGAGGACCGAGGTGATCAGGAACAGCCCGATCCAGCGCACGTTCTTCTTCAGCGCCAGCAGCATGAGGTACACGCCGACGGCGACGGTGGAGAACGTGATGTTGAACTCGTACATGTTGCCCCAGGGCGCCCGCTGCACGGACAGCGCCCGGGTGAGCACCCCGCCGAAGGCCAGCAGGAAGCCGAGCACGGTGAGGGACACGGCGATACGGCCGTAGAGGTCGCCCTGCTCGTCACCGCCGTGGGCGCCGGGGCCGTCCGGTACGTCCCGGGTGCCGGCCGTGGCGCGGACGACGACCTTGGGCCGCTCCAGTACGGCAGTGCCGCCCGCCTGCTTCACCGTCACCGCGGGCGCCTTCTTGGACTCCGCGCCCGGGGTGAGCGCGGCGGCCGTGCGGGCGACCTTGCTGCGGCTGCCGAAGAGCCATTCGGCGATGTATGCGAAGAAGGCCAGGGTGTAGACGGCCATCGCGGAGTAGATGAGCACATTGCTCATCTCCGCGAGGCTCTCGTTGGTCGCGGCGGCGAGAGTCACTGCTGCTCAGCCCCTTCGGCAGATGCAGGGTTGCGGTTGTCGGGTGTCTTCGCTGATGCGTCGTCCGGTCCGGGAGCGGTTGCGGGGTCGGGATCGGGAGCGGGGCCGGGGTCAGGGTCGCTGTCGGTGTCGGGGGTCGAGGCGGCGTCCGTGGCGCCGTCCGTGGACTCATCCGTGTCACGGTCCTCGGGCTCGTCCGTGTCGCGGTCCTCGGAGTCGGGGGCACCCGGGGCCTGTGCGTAGAGGGCCTCGGCGAGGTCGCCGAGTTCCTCCGGCACCTTCGCGGACTCGCTGCGGCCGAGGCCCGCCATCTCGACGACGGTCACCCCGTCGGCGCCCTCGGCGGCCCGCACCCAGACACGGCGGCGCTGGATGAACAGGGACGCGGCGAGGCCGCCGATGGCGACGATGGCGCCGCCGAGGGCCCAGCCGCCGCCGGGCTCCTGGACGACCTGGAAGCCGGCCCACTCCTTGATGTCCTTCTCGAAGGTGACCGAGCCCGCACCGTTCGGGAGCTTCATGGTCTCGCCGGGACGCAGCAGCTTCTTCAGCAGCTTCCCGTCGGGGCCCTTGAACTCCTTCATCTTGGACTTGTCCATCTGGTACACGCTCTGCGGAATGCCGGAGTCGGCCTTCAGGTCGCCGTGGTAGGCGTTGAGCGCGAGGACCGGATAGTCCAGGGCCGGGAACTGGGAGAGCATCGTGCCGGTCGCCGAGCCGCCGAAGGTCGGCACGAAGAAGGCCTGGAAGCCGAGCTGCTCCTTCTTGCCCTCGGGGTTGCGGTAGCCGTCGAGGACCTTGACCACTCCGGAGGAGGTGACATTGGCGTCGAGCGGCAGCAGCGGCACCGCGTCCTGGAAGACGATCTTCCCCTTGCCGTCGCGGACCGTGACGACCGGCGCGTAGCCGTGGCTGACCAGGTAGACCTTGGCGCCGCCGATCTTCAGAGGTTCGTTGACCTTGACGGTGGTCTTCTTCTGCTTGCCGTAGGCGCCCTCGCTGTAGGTGAGGTCGGCCTCGTAGGTGCGCGGGGTGCCCTTGTTGGGGCCGGTGCGCTCGTAGGTGCCCTTGAAGTCCTTCAGGTCGAAGCTGAAGGGTTCGAGGTCGTCGGTGGTGAAGAGGCTGCCGGATTTGAAGTCGTCGTACTGGGTGAGCGTGTTGGCGAAGCCGTGGCCCTCGACGATCAGCTTGTTGCCCTCGGACTTGAACAGCTGGCCCCAGGCGAAGGCGATCAGCATCACGATCAGCGCGATGTGGAAGGCGAGGTTGCCGACCTCGCGCAGATAGCCCTTCTCGGCGGCGACCGCGTCACCGGAGAGATGGGCGCGGAAGCCGCGCTTCTTCAGCAGGGCGAGGGCGGCCTCGCGGACCTGCTCCGGGTCGGCCTCGGTGCGCCAGGTGGTGTGGGCGGGCAGCCGGGTCAGCCGCCGGGGCGCGCCCGGCGGACGGCCGCGCAGCTGGCCGATGAACTGCCAGGTGCGCGGGACGATGCAGCCGATCAGGGAGACGAACAGCAGGATGTAGATCGCGGAGAACCACACCGAGCTGTAGACGTGGAAGAGCCCGAGCTTGTCGTAGATCGGGGCGAGGACCTCGTGCCGCTCACGGAAGTCGGCGACCTTGGTCTCGTCGATCCCGGTCTGCGGGATCAGCGAGCCGGGGATCGCGCCGAGCGAGAGCAGCAGGAGCAGCAGCAGGGCGACCCGCATGGACGTGAGCTGCCGCCAGAACCAGCGGGCCCAGCCGATCACGCCCAGGGAGGGCAGGTTCGGCGCCTCCTCGTCGGGGGCGGTGGACAGCTGGGCGCCGGCCGCGCCCAGGTCCTGGTCGTCACCGGCCTTCGTGGTGTCGTCCGTCGTGGTGTTGCTCATCGGGTCAGATCCCCACAGTGAAGCCGTTGGACCAGGTCTGCATCTGCGCCACGAGGCTGTCCCACGCGCCGGTCAGCAGCAGCACACCGGTGACGATCATCATGCTGCCGCCGATGCGCATGACCCACACGTAGTGCCGCTTGACCCAGGCGAACGCGCCGAGCGCCTTGCGGAAGGCGACGGCGGTGAGCACGAAGGGCACGCCCAGTCCCAGACAGTACGCGACGGTCAGTATGGCGCCCCGCCCGGCGCTCTCCTGCTGGGCGGAGAGGGTCAGTACGGAAGCGAGGGCCGGACCGGTGCAGGGTGCCCAGCCGATGCCGAACAGCGCGCCCAGGACGGGGGCCCCGACGAGACCGGCCGCGGGGCGCTTGTGGAAACGGAACTCCCGCTGCGTGATCCAGGGCATCAGGCCCATGAAGAAGGCACCCATGAGGATCATGAGGACGCCGAGGACCTTCGTCAGGACGCCCTTCTGCTCCTGGAGCGTGTACCCGAAGTAGCCGAAGAACGCCCCGCCGGAGACGAACACGGCGGTGAAGCCGAGCACGAACAGGGAGGCGCCGGCGACCATCCGGCCGCGCCGGGCCTCGCCCAGGTCGGTGCCGGACACACCCGTGACGTAGGAGAGGTAGCCGGGGACGAGGGGGAGCACGCAGGGGGAGAAGAAGGAGACCAGTCCCGCGAGCAGGGCGATCGGCAGCGCCACCAGCAGGGCACCGTTGAGCACGGTGGTGTTGGGATCCACCGCGGCGGCGAGCGTGTGCAGGGACGTCACGTCACTTCTCCGCGACGACCGGCTTGAGCATCTTCAGCAGCCGTTCCTCGCTGAGCGGGGACAGGGAGCGGGCGGCGATCTTGCCGTCCCGGTCCAGGACGAGGGTGGACGGGACGGTCTGCGGGTTGAGCGTGCCCTTCGGGAAGCGGAGCATCAGCTTGCCCGTGGGGTCGTACAGGCTCGGATAGGGGACGTCGAAGTCCTCCTCGAAGGCCCGGGCCGCCCGGATGTTGGTGTCGCGGGTGTTGATGCCGACGAACTGCACGCCCTTGCCGGCGTAGTCGTTGGCGACCTTGGTGAAGTACTTGGCCTCCGCCCGGCACGGGTTGCACCAGGAGCCCCAGACGTTCAGCACGACGACCTTGCCCTTGTAGTCGGCGACGTCGAGTTGCTTGCCGTCGACGGTCTCGCCGGACAGCTCGGGGGCCGCGGCGCGCTCGCCCTTGGCGGCGGTGGAGATGCCGTCGGTGCCGGTGACGAAGTTGGTGTCGCCGCCTCCGCCGGAGGTTCCGCCCTCGCCGCACGCGGTGACGAGCAGTGCGGCCACGGCGGCACCGGCGGTCAGGGCGACACGGCGGCGGACGCTCGCACGGCGGTCACGGCCGACGCGGGCGGCGCGGCTCGGGCGCTGGGGGGCGCGACTGGCGGAACTCATGTGAAAAGTTTCGCATGGCCGTTCCGGCGATCTTGCGCACCCCCCTTGCCCGGGATTCGACCTAAACGGACCGGCCTTCTAGCCGATCTGCAGGACGGTGCCCCAGCGGCTCCGGCTCGCTACGACTTGACCTTGTACACCTTGGAACAGAGCTGCCCTGAGTTGCCGCCGAAGCAGACCCAGAATGTGTACGTCTTGCCTTCCTGCAGGTTGCCACCCTTTGTGGCCGTGTACGGGGACTTGTGCCCGTAAGTGCTGGCCTCCCGCACCGGGCTGGTGCCCAGGTACGCGGCGACGCCGTAGCCGTCGGCATGCGTGTCAACGGCCTTCAACCGGTCCCCGTCGGCCTCCCAGTAGGCCGCCCCGACAGCACGGCCCTTGTGGACGACGAGCACGGAGCGGGACCCGCTGCTGTCCATGTCGGACACCCAGAAGTCGACGTCGGTCGGACTCGCCGCCGCGGCTGTGCCTGCGCCTGCGGTCAGAGCGCCTGCGGCCAGGATGCCGGTGGCTGTGAAGACGGCGGCGGTGCGCTTACGCATGGAAGTGCGCATATTCCCCCCTCGATCAAGTGTTTGATGGTCATTGATCACCTTACGTGAGTCGGCGACCAAGATCGAGAGGATTTCGGACGGAGAGCCTTACAGCTCAGCCAGGTTGCTCCAGCCGCCGGCCGGCGCTTGACCGACCTCCAGCTTGCGGAGTTGCCCGAGCACCTCGGGCTTCTGCACGTCGAGCCAGTCGACGAACTGGCGGAAGGAGACGAGCCTCACGTCGCCGCCCTTCTCCTTCTCCCGCGCCATGTGCTTCAGGGCCTCCTCCACGGCGTCCATGTAGATGCCGCCGTTCCACTCCTCGAAGTGGTTGCCTATGAAGAGGGGTGCGCGGTTTGTCTCGTATGCCCGTTTGAAGCCGGATATGTACGCCTGGGCGGCCTGCTTCCGCCAGCCCGGGTAGTTGTGTGCGGGTGCCTTGGTCGAGTTGAGGGACTGGTTGGCGAGCATGTTGTAGTCCATCGACAGGACCTCGAAGGAGCGGCCCGGGAACGGTATCTGCTGCAGCGGCAGGTCCCATATGCCCTGTTTCTTCACCGGCCAGGTCTGGCGGCCGCCGGGCGAGGAGGCGTCGTAGCGCCAGCCCAGCTCGCGGGCGACGGGCAGCAGGTTCTCCTGGCCGAGCAGGCAGGGCGTACGGCCGCCGACCAGCTCCTTGTCGTAGTCGAAGGGCAGGGACGGCAGGTCGGTCCAGCCAGTGTTGGTCCGCCACTGCTTGACGAAGGACTTCGCCTGGTCGATCTCGCTGCGCCACTGCTTCGGCGTCCAGTTGGCGACGCTGCCGGTGCCGGCGCAGAAGTGGCCGTTGAAGTGGGTGCCGATCTCATGGCCCTCGAGCCAGGCACGGCGGATGTTCTTCAGCGTGTCCTTGATGTGGTCGTCGGTGAGGTAGCCGATGTCGGAGGCGCCGCGCGGGTTGTTCGGCGGGTCGTAGAGGCGCTTCTTCGACTCGGGCAGCAGATACAGGCCGGAGAGGAAGAAGGTCATGGACGCGCCGTGCTCCTTGGCGAGATCCAGGAAGCGGGGGAAGAGACCGTTGCCGACCTCGCCGGCGCCGTCCCAGGAGAACACGACGAACTGGGGCGGGGCCTGACCCGGCTCCAGCGGCACGGGCTTCTCCGGCTGATGGGGCTGCCGGCCGGTGAAGGAGGTGGAGCCGTCGCCGATCGGGCGGGCGGTTCTGGAGGGTTCGGGCGCGGCGCCCGGCCCTTCGTCGCCGCCGCGGGAACCGCCGGCGTGGGTCGAACCGTCCGAGCCGGTGAGGCCTCCGCAACCGGCCAACGAGGCTGCGGCCACGGCGCCCGCGCCGAGCCCGAGCATTCCCCTGCGGGTGAGAGTGCGCATGGCCTCCCCGTTCGTCACATCATCTGCTGGTCACTCAGTCAGAGGCCGTGACAGAGGTGGAGGTTCCACTCAATTGGGGAGATTTTGCAACGAACGGGGCGTGCGGCGACCTTGAGTCGCCGCACTTGCGGCAAGTAGGGGAGCTACGCCCGATTGGACCCGCCGCCACGCCCTCCCGGTCAGTCCGCAGGACACACGGCCCGTGGCGGAAGCGGAGGCCCGGCGGGCGCAAGGTCCGCCGGGCCCCGAAGCGGCAGGTGCGACCCTGGCCTGCGGTGGGCGCTACGCGCCGAATGCCTTGCCGCCGCCTCCGCCCTTCGGGCGCTTTGCGCCGGCGAGGAGGTGCGGGGGGACGAGGTCGCGAGCCGGTTCGCCGTAGCCGACGGAGACGATCTTGTCGCCCTGGAAGGTGAAGCTCGTCAGCGAGGCGAGAGTGCACTGGCGCTTGCGCGGGTCGTGCCACAGGCGCCGCCGCTCGACGTAGGACCGCACGATCCAGATCGGCAGCTGGTGGCTGACCAGCACCGCCTCGTGGCCGCGGGCCGCGTCCTTCGCCGCGTTGAGCGCGCCCATCATCCGGATCACCTGGTCGACATACGGCTCGCCCCAGGACGGCTTGAACGGGTTGACCAGGTGCTTCCAGTTCTCCGGCCGGCGCAGGGCGCCGTCGCCGACCCCGAAGGTCTTGCCCTGGAAGACGTTCGCCGCCTCGATCAGCCGCTCGTCGGTGACGATGTCCAGCCCGTGCGCCTTGGCGATCGGCTCGGCCGTCTCCTGCGCCCGCTCCAGCGGGGAGGCCCCGACATGGACGATGTCGCGGCCGGACAGGTGCTCGGCGACCCGGTCGGCCATGCGCCGGCCCAGCTCCGAGAGGTGATAGCCGGGCAGCCGCCCGTAGAGCACGCCGGTCGGGTTCTCGACCTCGCCGTGCCGCATCAGGTGGACGACGGTGACGTCGGCGCCCAGGTCCTTCTTCTGCTCGGCGCTCACGCGGTGGCCTCCGCTGCCGCTCGGGCCGCCGCCGGCAGGGCGTCGGCGATCCGCTGGACGGCCTGCTCGTCGTGCGCGGTGGACACGAACCACGACTCGAAGGACGACGGCGGCAGATACACGCCGTTCTCCAGCATCGCGTGGAAGAAGGCGGTGAAGCGGAAGGACTCCTGCGCCTTGGCGTCCTCGTAGTTGCGCACCGGCCGGTCGGTGAAGAAGACGGAGAACATGTTGGAGGCGTTCTGCAGCGTGTGCGCCACGCCCTCCTTGGTGAGCGCCTCGCTGACGAGGGACTGGATCTGCGCCGAGACGGCGTCGATCTTCCGGTAGGCCGCGTCGTCCAGCAGCCGCAGCTGGGCGAGTCCGGCGGCGGTGGCCACCGGGTTACCGGAGAGGGTGCCGGCCTGGTAGACGGGCCCGGCGGGGGCCAGGTGCGCCATGACGTCGGCCCGCCCGCCGAACGCCGCGGCCGGGAAGCCGCCGCCCATCACCTTGCCGAAGGTCATCAGGTCCGGGCGTACACCGTCGACGCCGTACCAGCCGGCCCGGCTGGTACGGAAGCCGGTCATCACCTCGTCGGAGATGTACAGCGCGCCGTTCTTCTCGCAGGCGTCCTTCAACCCCTGGTTGAACCCGGGCAGCGGCGGCACCACGCCCATGTTGCCCGGCGAGGCCTCGGTGATCACACAGGCGATCTCGCCGGGGTGGGCGGCGAACGCCGCGTGCACGGCCTCGAGGTCGTTGTACGGCAGCACGATGGTGTCGCCGGCCTGGGCGCCGGTGACGCCCGGGGTGTCGGGGAGCGCGAAGGTCGCCACACCGCTGCCGGCGGAGGCGAGCAGCGAGTCGACGTGCCCGTGGTAGCAGCCGGCGAACTTGATCACCTTGCTGCGCTGCGTGAAGCCGCGGGCCAGACGGATCGCCGACATGGTGGCCTCGGTGCCGCTGGAGACCAGCCGCACCTGCTCCAGCGGCTCGATCCGGGCGACCATCTCCTCGGCGAGCGCGACCTCGCCCTCGCCGGGCGTGCCGAACGACGTGCCGCGGGCGACGGCCTCCTGCACGGCGGCGATCACCTCGGGGTGCGCGTGCCCCAGGATCATCGGACCCCAGGAGCAGACGAGGTCGACGTACTCACGCCCGTCGGCGTCGGTCAGATACGGCCCGTTTCCGGACACCATGAACCGGGGCGTACCGCCGACGGCACGGAAGGCACGCACCGGTGAGTTGACGCCACCGGGAGTGACGGCCGCGGCCCGATCGAACAGCGCCTGCGAGGCGGGGGCTTCGTATGCATATGGCAGTTCGCTCATGACCTGCGACTTCTCCGACCTTCTGTCGACTTCTCGGGCTCTCGGAGGGCTCCGGTGCCGAGTGCGAGGGACGTTGTTCAGGGTAGGCCAGGGGCGCTGGAGAGAGGGTCCAGGGGCGCTCAGGGGAGGGCGCGTGGCAGGCGCGTGGCAGGCGCGTGGCCGGGGGCGGGCCCGGACGGAGCCGGCCGTGCGACTGCGGAGAGCGACCGCACCGATCGTTCTCGGCCACCGCGCGGATCTCTGCGGCCTCCAACCCCCACCACCGCCGTGTGATCTGCGAAACTGGCGTCTGATATACGCAGCTCACACGGCCCGGTGCGGCCGCGGGCCGCGAAGATCCCGCGGACTGATGTTTCACCGCACGTTTCGGCGGGCGGCCGTGGGGGAGGTCACTGACACGATGATCGGGTTGCGCGGCGGGGGCCGCGCGTCCTAGAAAAGCAGTCGGGTGGAGATATGCATCGCGGTGGCGGACTGGGCGAGGGGACTGATGACCTGGGTCCTCGACGTGCCCGGCGGGGAAGGCACCGGCGCGAGACCCAGCACGCGGACGAGGCGGCGAACGCGGCAGGCACGAACGAGTCCCGTCAGACACATGGAGTTCCGAGCGAACCCGAGCGGCTCGACGGACGTATACACGGACGGATCGATCGGCTGGGACCGGGGAGCAGGAATGGTGGTCGGGTGGGGGTGACGTACAAGTACTTCGGCGCGCCGGACGGCGCCACGGCAGCCCGCGTCCCGATCTCGATGCGTCCCGAGGAACTCGGCGGCGACGAGCTCGGCATGGGCGGCATGTTCACCAAGATCAAGCCGGAGACCATGGCGGCCATGGTGCTGACCGGCATCGAGGGCGTGCCCCTGCACAAGGTGCCCCCGCTGGAGCTGGTCGTGCTGCACCCCGACTACGCGGTGGTCAAGCTGCCCATGACGGTCGTCGACCCGCTGCGCGGCATCGGCGAGGAGGCGGTCGGCGCGGCGGCCTTCATCTGGTCCACGGTCCCGGACCGCGGCGGCCCCCGCGACGCCTTCAACGTCTACCAGCTGCTGCACGAGTGGCAGGACTTCTCGCATCGGCTGCATGAGGCGGGGCATCAGCCGTATTGCCTGGTGTGGCCCTGACCTGGGGTTTCGCAGGGTCAGGTGGGGTTTTCGGACCCCGCCCTCGCTAGTGTCCGAGGGAGGCCGTCAGGCGGCCAGGGCACATTGAGGGCACATGGGTTTCTTCGGAGGCACTGATGTGCCCTGAGCCTCTGCTGCCGGGGCCTCGGTGAAGGCGTCGTCTATCGCCTTGCGGGTACGGGTCTCGCTGGACGGCAGCAGGTGCGTGTACGTCCGCAGCGTGAAGCCCGGGTCCGAGTGGCCGAGGTACTCCGAGAGCGCCTTGATGCTCTCCCCCGCGTCCAGGAGCACGGAGGCGTAGGCGTGCCGGAGGGCGTGCATCCCCTCCTCCCGGGCCGCCTGGAGGTACCTCGCGCCGCGCTCGCGGGGAGGGATCACGCCGGCGG
>NZ_BAAAIZ010000109.1:0-5455 GCF_039526425.1 Streptomyces thermospinosisporus | reverse complement strand
CCTTCGCGTCGACGAAGAGGAGGCGGAACGTCTTCGGCTCACCGTCCGGCTTGGTCCACGGCAGGGTGACCTCGACCGGCGGGAACTCCTTCATGTGGGCCTTGAGGGCCGCGGCAAGCTGGGCCGGTAGAGGCACGGACCGGATCTTGTTCCCCTTGGGCAGGGCGAAGACGGGCTTCGTGCCGACGAGCCGCACCTGGCGGTTGACGTGGATCCAACCGCCCTTGAAGTCGATGTCTTCGACGGCGAAGCCGAATACCTCGCCCTGCCGCAGGCCGCAGCCGAAGGCGAGCTTGCCACCGGCCTGGAAGCGCTTGGGCAGGCCGGCGAGGACTGCCCGGACGCGCTCCAGCGGCCAAGGTATGACCTTCTTCTTGGTCGCGGTTGGCAGCTTGACCGACTTCGCCTTGCAGGGGTTCTTCGGCAGCAGCCCATCCTCCACGGCCGCGCCGAGGATGCTGGAGAGGATGTCGAAGATGCCCTCGATCGTCGACGCCTCCAGGCCGGCGTCCTGGAGCGTGCGGATCCAGCCCTGGATGACCGAGGGCTAGCCCTGGATGACCGAGGGCTGGTTGAGGGAACGCAGCTCGCGTCGCCCGAGGTGCTCGACGATGTGGTTGCGGACCGTCGCCTCGTAGCGGAGGGCTGTCGTCGGACCGACGGAGTTCGCGTCCAGCCACTTCTGCGCGTAGGCGCCGAGCGTCTGCTTCGTCTCGGCTGGTACGACGTAGGAGCCGCGCCGGATCTCGACGTCGACCTGGGCGGCCCGGTTGTCCGCCTCGGCCTTGGTATCGAAGTTCTCCTTGCGCTGGCGGCCGTCCAGATCGCGGTAGCGGACCTGCCAACGCTTGCCAACACCGTGATCGGCGGTGGGGACCATCTGCCTCGTACGGCTCTTGTGTTCGCCGCATTCGACCTCGGTGGGCTTGGGGTGGGACTTGTGCCAGCGGTCGTACACGTCAGCCAAGAAGGGCCCCCCGGATGTGCTCCGAGGTCTGGAGCGGAGAGGTCTCCAGAGGCAGCAGGACTGCGGGCGAGACGCCGAGAGCGGCGGCGATCGCGATGCAAGCCCGCCGACTGGGCCGGGTACCCGAGCGGCACGTGTGGCACTGCTCCGTACGTGCCGCCCCCCGGCGACCGGCACCTCACCGACGCCGAGTGGGCGGACATCGCGCGCCGCGTTGTGGCGGCCACCGGCATTGCGCCACAAGGCGATCCCGACGGGTGCCGGTGGGTCGCTGTACGCCACGCCGACGACCACATCCACATCGCCGCGACCAAGATCCGTGGTGACCTGCGCACCGCCCGCCACTGGAACGACTACCTGACCGCCGACAAGGAACTCGCCGCCATCGAGAAGGAATACGGCCTCAAGCAGGTCGTGCGCGGCGACCGCACCACCGCCAAGCGCCCCACCCGCGCCGAGACGGAGAAGGCCCGCCGCGCCGGCAAGACCAAGACCTCCCGCGAACGCCTGCGCACCACCGTCCGCCAACTGGTCTCCATCGCCACCAGCCCCGAGGAGTTCCTCCGCCTGCTCGACGGCGTCGAGGGCATCGTCGTCGACGTCCAGCACTTTCCCTCAGGCGACGTACGCGGGTACAAGGTCGCCGTGGAATGCGACACCAACGCCGCCGGTGAACCCGTCTGGTTGTCAGGCGCCAAACTCGCGCCCGACCTGTCCTACCTCAAGATCCGCGAGCGCCTCACCGCCATCGACGTCGCGCCCGTCACCGAGCCGGGCAGCCGACGCAAGCCCAATCCCTGGCACCAGGCCACCGCCGCGGCCGAGCGCATCCCCCACCACCTCGACCACGGCGACGACGCAACCGCCCAGGCCCACATCGCGGCCTTTGGCGAAGCCATCGACATCCTGCCGCTGCTCGCGCCCAACCACCTGCGGCCACAGCTGCAGCAGGCAGCCACCGCGTTCGAACGTGCCACCCGCTCGCGCATCCGCGCCCAGCAGGACCAGGCCCGCGCTCTCCGGGGCGCCGTCCGCGCCCTGCGCACCACGCCAGTCACCCGCGATGGCGCCGGACTGGCGATGTTCCTCGACATCGCCGTCCTCGTCGTCATCGCCGCAGCGCGCTGGCACCAGGTCCGCCGGCACGACCAGCAGGTCGCCGCCGCGCACCAAGCCCTGGTCCACCTGCATGCCGCCTACCGACAGGCTGCTGCCGAGCCGCTGGCCGCTCTGGCCCAGCGCCAACCACCGGCCCGCACCATCGAACGGCACGCCCAGCGCGTCCTCGTGATGCTGCCCGATCACGCCCAGCAGACCCTCGATGACCCCGCCTGGCCTGCACTGGCCGCCGCCCTAACCGAAGCCGAGACCGCCGGCCACGACCCTGACCAGCTCCTCCAGCACGCCGCCCACCAGCGCACCCTGGACGACGCCCGCTCCACCGCCAGCACCCTCACCTGGCGCATCCAACGCCTCGCCGCCCGGCAGGCCCGCAGCGATCGAGCACGAACCGCGCGAGCCGGCACGTATGTGACACCACAACCGGCACAGCCTGGCCAGACACCGCCGAGCCCGTCACAGCCTGGGCCTGCGGAGGCCCCCGCGCGACACCGGTAATTCCGGCACTGGCGGCCTCGCGCCCGCGAGGCCACCAGTGGGTGGAAAGACACCTCTCTCGTCCGCTTCCAGCTTTCGAGTGACGGAGGGCATCACCGCGCCGTGCTGACCAGAGGCTCCAGCAACTCCAGCGCTTCGTCCCAGCGGAAGCGTTCCGCCGCGCCGCCAGCCCTCGGCCGGTGCGGTTCGCATGAGCCGATCAGAACACCCATGCCCCGCAGCCGGTCCAAGCTCTGCTGGTAGGCGGGATGGGCAGCCTGGGCGGAGTTCAGGTAAGGCAGCACCACAGTCGGGATGTCCATGCCGTACGCCTCGCACAGGATGCCCAGGGCGAGGGTGTCGGAGATCCCGGCGGCCCACTTGTTGATCGTGTTGAAGGTGGCGGGAGCCACGGCGATCGCGTCCGCCGGGGGCAGGGGGCGCGGGTCTCCCGGTGAACGCCAGGCGGAACGGATGGGGTAGCCGGTCTGTGCCTCGATCGCCTTGGTGTCGATGAAGCCGAGTCCCTGCGGTGTGGCGATGACGCCGACGTCCCAGTTGGCTTCCTGGGCGGCGGTGATGAGCTTGCCGACATCTCGGGCAACACCCGCAGCGCACACGACGACGTACAGGAAGGGCTTCTTGTCCGGGGCGGTCGGTTCGGTCACGCGGGGACTCCCAGTTGGCGACTGAAGTGGTGCAGTTCCGGCAGGGTACGTCGGCGGTCGCGGGCGGCCATATCGGCGACCAGGTGGCGGACATCGGGGCGGCGGATGTCCTGGGCGGCACAGGTCTCGGCGATGCGCAGGGCCTGGTAGCCGTCGGCGAGGCGGCCCTGCTGGCTGTAGGCGCGGGCCGCCTCGACCCATAGTGCGGCGCGGCGCTCGGGGACCGGGATGTGCCGACGCATGAGGGGCCGGGCCGCCTGAAGGGCGAGGCCGGCGTCGCCGAAAGCCACCAGAGCGCTCAGCTCGTGCAGGGCGACATTGGTCGGGCTGAAGGTGGCCCAGGCGTCGGGCCGGTCGAGAGTGACGTAACGCGAGACTTCCTTCGCCTCACTGAGGAATTCCTTCGTGGCCGCGCGGTCACCGCGACTGCTGGCCGCGGTCACACCGCGCAGGAGCAGCAGTCCCACGGCGGCGAGGTACTTCGGTGAACGCCGGTCGTAGGAGCCGGTGAGCTGGTCAGCGGTGTGCCGGACCAGGGTGACGGCCTCTGTGGCGTGCTTCTCGCGGACCAGAACGTGGGCCTGGACACGGACGCTGGAGGCGAGGACCACCGGATCCCCCGAGCGTTCGGCCTCGGCCATCGCCCGGCCGACGGCGAGCCATGCGTTGCCCTGGTCGTGCTGCTTGAGCAGCAGGCTCGTCGTCGTCTGGTACGCCGTGGCCAGGAGCCGGGACACCGTGTCCCTGTCCGTCGCATCACCGGCCGCCAGTCGCAGGTCGGCGATCAGGCTCGGGAGGGTGCGCTCCAACTCCGTGTAGTGGCAGGTGTGGAAGAGCCTCAGTGCTGATCCGACGCGTTCGTACAGGACGGCCGTGTCCTGTGGGCCACCGGTGCCTGCGGGGCCGGGACCGGGCAGGAGGGCCTGGACGAGGGCGGTGTGCGAGGCCGAAGAGCCGGCCGGGGCCGCGAGCGCTGCGATGCTCGCGGCGAGGAAGGAGCGGCGGTGCATGTCGTCAGCTTCTTGATCGGCGGCGGAGACGTCCTGAGATGGGGCGAGGCCCAACTCATGAGGCAGGATGTTCAGTTCCTGCGCGATGGCGCGTAGTACGCGGATGTCCTCCGTGCCGCGACCGCTCTCCAGACGGCTCACCTTGGACTGGTGATACCCGAGCGCTGCGGCCACGTCGTGCTGTGAACGCCGCTGTAACACCCGCGCCCGACGGATCCGTTCTCCGATCCGTCTCGCTTCCCCATGCGCGTCGGCCATCTGCCACGGCTCCTTCCGCCGTCGCTGATCCTGCCTGCTCAATCGAGCATAGATCAGCCGTAGTTGGCCGTGATGCAGCTCCTGCATAAGCCATGCAGCGCACGCGTCAGGGCTCACCACCCACGGCGACGGACTGGTTGCTTGGTGTGGCCCCACCTACACCGGGAGGCCGCTCATGGAAGCGCATCAGCTCGCTCTCTCCCTACCCGCGACGCCCGCCGCAGCAAGCAAGGCCCGGCACCAGGCCGTGGACGCGATAGCGGGCTGGGACGCGGGACTGGGCACCGAGGTGGTGCACACGGCCGAACTGCTGGTCAGCGAGCTCGTCACCAACGCGGTCCAGTACGCCGGCACCGGATCGGTCTCGCTCGCGGTCTGTCTCGACGAGGCCGTCCTGCGGATCGAGGTCTGCGACACGAGCCCGGTCCTTCCCCAGCCGACTCTGCCCGACGCGGACAGCGAGGGCGGCCGGGGCCTGTTCCTCGTCGCCGCTCTCGCCGACCGGTACCACGCCGAACCGACCGTGACCGGCAAGCGCTGCTGGGCCGAAATCGACCTGACCAGCAAACCCAGCCAGGAAGTCGCCTGTTTCTCCCCCCTGCAGAGGAGTTGATGATGACAACCACCCACGCCTCCGGCGTGGCCGCCGAGGTGATCGCCGTACGCCCTGGACCGCCGCTCGCCGGCACCGTGAGTGTCGACGGCTCCAAGAACGCCGCTCTGCCGCTCCTGGCCACCGCGGCGGCCCTCGGTCGGCCGGTCCGATTGAGCAACGTCCCGGACAGCACGGACGTCCAGATCATGCTCACTCTGCTGCAACAGGCGGGCTGGCATGTCACGCAGCCCGTCGGCGAACCGACCACTTACGTGATCCTGCCGACGGAGGCATCTCAACGGCGGGTCGTGCCCCTTGGCGTGGTGTAGATGATCATTCGTTGGTGGCGGGCAGCAGGGTG
>NZ_BAAAIZ010000108.1:0-7356 GCF_039526425.1 Streptomyces thermospinosisporus | reverse complement strand
GTCCCCCACCAGATCACTCACACCCCACCAACGACCCAGAACCCAAACCGTTTCGGATCAATAAAGGCCGCCGACATTCTTCAATGTCGTTGCGTACCCGATCGAACGGTACTTCCAGGCCATGCGTTCGAACCGCGAAACGATCTTGAAGAGTACGGGTGGTGCTGACGCGGCTGACGAGGCTCGGAGAGCGCCTTGCAGGACGGCATCGAAGTCCGCGGAGGACACGGCGATCCACTCCAGCGCGTGCTGAGCGGCTGAGTAGCGGTAAGCGCCAGGCTCAAGCCCGGTGACTCGCGTGACCAGCGCATAGAGCTCGAGGTCGTGCACACCGCCGCCGGACGGGAATGGCCGATCGCTGGCTTGATACGGCATGTTCGCCTCGGGAATCGGGCCGTAGAGGCCGCGGATCCGTAGGCATCGGAAAAGGAACTCCCCGAGTTCCTCAAGCGTCAGTGGTTCGTCGCTGTACTCGCGCAAGGAACAGCGGCCTTCGATCGCATCGCTGAGCAGTGGGTCCCGAGCGCGAACCTCGTGTTCGTCAGGGACTGGGAGGGTGATCATATTTTCTGCAGCTGAGCGGGGAACAGCCGGTGAAGGGTCGAGGCTGCCCAGGAATGGGAACTCGGCCCCGAAGCCCCCGTCGTGGCTGCCGAATCTGCTGTGTTGGTGCAGGAGCAGATCGGGAAACTCGGCAACACCCAGGAGGGCCTCTCCCATACCGGTGCCGCCCTCTGTCTCGGTACCCTCGAGCATGCCGATGCTGGCGAGTAGGTGGCAGATGGCTTCGGCGTGTCGGCCCGGTCCCGGATGCAGCACGGGTCCGGTCACCAGGCTGGTGACAAGTCGTGAGGTCTCTTCGTCCTGCAGGAGCACACGATGGGTCGAGGTGGCCGACGCCAGCTCCAGTTCCTCCTCACCGCGGTGCAGGAAGGCGAACTTCGACAACCGTCGGCAGGTCGGATCTGGGCCCAAGGCGGGCAGCTTCGCCGCGTATGAAGCAGGCTTCACGGTCAGCAGCGACCGCTCTCCCGCCATGAGGCGCAGCTCGATCAAGAACGCGAATTCCTGGCATGCCCAGAGGAGCTCGGCGAGTGCGGCCGTGGATCCCTGCTCACCTGCCAGGGCCGGCATCCCTGCAATGAGGTCATGACTGTCTGTCCACTCCTCACTGAGTTGTCGCAGGGCGGACGCCGTGACAGCAGTGACCCCTGTGAGACGTGCGCTTCCCCACCAGTGGTGCACTGTCAGCTCACCGTCTTCGGCGGACTCGACCACTGCCTCTGGGCGCAACCGGGCCTGAACTTCGAGGCCTCGGGCGCGCCACAGATCCGGAAGGACGAACCAGTCCACTTGCTGCCTCCCGTCACAGGAACATCGCGGTCGGGTTCAGCTGCTCCTCCCTCAAGGTCTCACTGAGCCACCCCATCGAGACGGGAACCTCGTAGAGCCGACCCGGAGCGAGCCGGGCCCAGAAGTGCCGCAGGCCGGGCACGATCACCTTGGCAACCGAGAGCCCGACGTCGGGACGGGTCTGGTCCAGGACCAGCACCTCGTGGCCGGCCTCCTCCAGACAGGCGAGCAGGCGTCTCAGCTGCGTGTGTACACCGAGCGGCGAGGTCGGGACGGGCGGCGAGCGCAAGGGTGCGTCACTCGGCAGCAGATAGGGCTCGCTCTCGATGGTGGCCGTGCGCCACCAGGCCTTTTGTGCCGCTTCCGGGTAGGGGTAGTCACCGTCGGGTTTCCGATTGGCCGGTAGGACGGCGGGCAGGATGTGGTTCAACTCCAGCACGGCGTGGCGCAGAGCGGTGCGCGGGTCGAGGTGCGCGCCGAAGCCGAGGACTATGTCCTCGGTGTCGCCGTCGAGGCGCCGCGAGATGGCAGCGAATGTGGGGATGCCCAGATCAGCGGTAAGGTCGAGCGCCCAGGCCTCCCGGCCGATCGCCCGGTGGTCGTCGAGAAGGCCCTTTACAGAGGGGTCCGCGCAAGCATCGATGTCCACGGCCGGTCTGCGCAATCGGTTGTACCACCAGATCGAGACGGCGTCTCGCTCGATCAGCTCGTACATTCCGCGTGTCACAGCGTCCGCCAGGGATGTTCCCGCTGCGCAGCCGTTTGAGTCCGCCCAGCAATAGGGCCCGGGCTCGCCCGGGGTACGGGGATAGAAGTAGAAGAGGTACGAGGACGGGAGCAGTTTGAAGCGGCCGGCTCCGAGCGACCAGACGCCGGTCCAGTCGAGCATCGCTTGTTCGTCGAACGGCTCGGGCACGGCGTTGAAGGCGGCCTGATCCTGATTGATCGTGTGGCGCATCGCGTACTGACGTTCGCTGTACAGCATGCATGCAGTCGGGTCCACGGTGGTGGCGGGATCGAGGTCGACGTATCGCGCGCGCAGAACGGGTTCGTCGCCGAGTGTCATGCCCGAGTAGCGCTCAAGAGCTTCACAGATCGCACCACACTCGGCCTCTTCGGCTGTGGTGCCAACCCCAGCGCCTTGGCTGATCGCACTGTTCTTCAGCCCTTGCAGGTCGAGTGCGTCCCCGCCGAATCCGAAGAAGGCCGTGCATGTGGGCCCTCGCGCCAGGCCCGAGTCGGCGGCCTCGACGGCGGAGACTAGTCCGGTAACAGGGCTGACGAAGCGCCGAAGCTCCGCCAGCGTCTTCGGCTGCGATTGCGCACCGCCGAGTTGCGGTGGCGTCGTCATGAGCCGCGTCTGCAGTTTCGGATCACCACACATCCCGCACTGGGGGCGGCGCTCAACCGGATGAGAGGTGGAGGCCAGGGTGGCGAGATTGATCACCCGCACCTCCGCTGGCCGTGGCCTCGTCGTATCGGCCAGCCACTTGGCCAGCTCCAATGCGATGAGGCCGGCGACCAGAGGTGCGTGTACAGGGGTCGTAGCGGGGGCACTGGTGTCGCCGACGCCGTTGCCTGCTCTTTTCGCGATGTACCGGTCGATCGATCGGTTCGCCCCGAGTCGCGCCGTAAGGCATGTGTAACAGGCGTTGCCCGGCGTGAAGAGCGGACCGAGCCACAAGGAGAATCCGGTCGTCCTGGCCAGAAGCCAGGGTCGGCCGTCGCGCCAGTTGTCGCGTGCGAGGGCCGCGAGCTCTGGCGAAAGGTAGTTGGGTGTGAGGACCACCTGGGGGGTATGGGCCGCGGAGGCAGACCGGGAGACAACCCGGATTCCGAATGCCTCGATGGCGGCCGTAACAGCAGATGGGTCGGCACCTCCCGAAGCGAGGACGGCAACGGTGGCGTTCTCAAGCCCTCGCTCAGCAGTGCCGGGATCGTAGCCGAGCTCGTCCCAGAAAGCCGCCGTGGCCCCCAAATGACCCTCCCCTTCGGTAAGTACACCGCTCCGGCGCATCACGTCCAGTGCGTAGTGGGCCACCGCCCTTCCGTGCACGGGCGCGAGCGCATCAACTGCGTCCGTCGGGGCCGCCCCGTCAGCGAGGTGATCCGACAGATCCGCGAAGACCGGTCCCTCGAAGAACTGAGCGTCATGTTCCGAGAGGAGGAACAATCCCTCGCCCCGAACGGGAAAGGGCCGATACCGAGCCCGAAGCCGGAGCATTCCCACGGGATCAGCCATGTCGTGCTCCTTCGACGCCATTGATCGAGACGACTCCCATGCGCAAGATGCGCGCGTGTGCATCGGTGTCGAACTGCTCGAGGTCCGTCAGCCGGGCCTCCAGACGTAGCTCCGCGGTGCCCGAGAACAGGTCGGCGAGAGTGTCGCCTCGTGCATCAGCGACCAACGTAGTCGCGGGATTGCTGAGAAACTGCGGGATGTCCAGGGCGCGGAGTGCTTGGACCTCTGACCACGCGACTCGCATCCGGTCGCTCACGCGCTCCTCGTCGCCCCACGCTGGTGCGGTGCCAAAGACGTGTGCGAGCGCCGTTTCCCGTGCGACGCCGCTGAGCAACGACTGCGGGGTCAGCGACGAACGGAGAAGGATGAGGTATTCCCATGTACTCCGCAGCAGAGCCCGCACCCACAAGCGAGGCAGGTCGCTCAGCGGCCCGTCAGACGAGCGCAACCTCGATGCGCAACGCTCCAACACCTCCTGTGCCCGACGATACCCGGCCTCGATGGTGTCAAGGTAGTCCTCGGAAGGCACGGGCACCCCGTCTATGACGGGCCACGCGACCTCGGGATACCAGAACAGCTGACCATGACGGAGAAGTATGTTGCCGTTGTTTCGGTCCCGATACCCCTTCCACAGTCCCAGCGGCAACGCTCGGATTCCATTCCCGGCCAGACCGCCGAAGTCCTGGCGGCCGTAGTTCTGCACGTCCATGGGCTGAGTGACCGCACCGGTCGGCAGCACTGATTCGTCGTACAGCCGAGGATCGAGTTCCGGCAGCCGGACCTGGAACCCGAGGCCGTCGATGCGCGGCTGGAAGGCACATTCCAGATCGACGAAGAACGGCAACTCCCCCCAGATGCGGAGGTTGTCGATCCAGAAGTCCTGTCCCTCGACGAGCTGCAACACCCGCAGCACCGCACCGTACCGTCGGAACAGACTCCGAGCGGATTCCGGGCCAGAGACGGCCTGTTGCGGAATGAACTGCTCCCAGCTGTAGCCGTTGCGGGGGAGCACGCGGAACGACGGCAGCAGCAACTCGCCGGCAGCGGCGTTGATGGTGTCGACCAGGCGGAGGAAGGTATCGGCACAGCGCAGGTCTTTGGGCTTGTAGACCACCGTGTCGCCCGAGGCGAACGTCAGCGTGGCCACCGAGCGCCCGTCGTTGTGGCGGTCGCCGAGGTCGAAGTCGATTCTCACGACCGGTCCTGGATCCCGGTCACGCAGCAGGAAGCTTCGGATCGTGGGCAGGTCGGCGCCCAGCCGGCCCACCAGCTCGAAGGCGTTCTGCCGCCACTGGCGCACGCCGGTGCCGACCACGTAGTTGAGACCGGGGAACCCGGTGAGTCGCTGATGCCAAGCGTCGCGTGTGAAGTCCCACCGGAAGTCGGTCCGCCCCAAGTTCTCCAACTCGAGCACCGCGCCACAGGTCATCACCACGCGAGTGGCGAGGTGGCGTGAGAAGGACGTGAGCGTGCGCGCATCGAGGAATCGGTGCCGAGCCTCCAGCACACCCCAGTCGAGCAGGCTACGGGCTGCGTCGGAGAAGCAGGCCGTCGCCACATCGATCGAGTCTGTTGTCGGGGAGTGGCCGTACTCCTCCTGCGGCAGATGCCTGATGGTGTTCACGAGGCACTCGACCCAACCGGGAGCGCTGTGTCCGGGTTCCAGCACCGCGTCTCCGAATGCCTCTTCAACGGCGGCATCGTCGAAGCCGATGGTTTTCAGGACCTCGTCGTCAAGGCCGGGCCGATGGCCCGAGACAATCGCCCGCCAGGCCTGTGCAGCCGCAGCGCCGTCGGTGGTCCTCGTCGAGCGGAATGCGGGATGGCGACGCCGATGAAACGGCGGCGCACCGATGGCGATCGACCGTGCCCATTCCTGGTCGACATCGACGAGGCTCGCTACGGACGGGATGCTCACCATGACCTCCCAGGATCGTCAGCCGCCTGGCTCTGCATACAGACGTACGTTCTCGATGCCGAGGATCGGTAGTGACGGAATGAAGGACGCGCGCTCCAGGTCTGGGGTCACCCGGATACGGGCGCACCGGGTGCACAGCGACCGGAAAAGGATCCGGCCCACCAGCATGCCGAGCGTGCCGCCCAGACACCCGTGCGGACCGATCCCGAAGGCTATGCTCTCGCGTTGGGATCGGTCCCATCGCACCTGATCGGGATCGGCGATGCACTCGGGATCCCGGTTCGCGGCGTGGATCAGGATGAAGACCAGCGCACCTTCCGGGATGGTGCACGAGGGCGTCGGGACGTGCTTCTGCAAGTGCCGTACGCAGAGGCGGATCGGTCCCCACAGGCGCATCGCTTCCGAGAAGGCGACTCCGGAGAGTTCCGGTGACTGCCTCAGCCGGCTGAACACCTGCGGCGAGCTGCCGAGGAAGCATACCGAGTTCGCGATGGCATACGTGATGGTGTCGAGCCCCGTCAGCAGAAAGAGGGCGAAGTACGAAAGTAACTGGTCGTCGTCTAGTCGACCGTCCTGCCAGGCACTGAACAGCTCCCGCCCGATGCCGCCGTAAACCGGGCCGGAGGGCATCCGCGCACAGCGCAGGACGTATTCCCGGATTCCGTAATATGCCGCCCGCGCCGCGTCCCTCTCATCCGTCGATTGGTCGTAGCGACCCATCTGGCGGTACAAGGTCCGTGACCAGTCTCCCACGAAGTCCCGGTCCTCGGGCGCCACATCAAGCAGGAGACAGGAGAGGATCTCGGGTACGCGCACCCCCAGTGTGCCGACGATGTCGCTGCCCGCTTCCGTGAAGGCCGCGGGATACAGCAGACTCTCCACCTGTCGGGTGATATCGGACTCAAGTTTTGAAATGCGTCCTTCCTTGAACAACGGCTGTGTCAGCGCACGCATCCGACGGTGCTCGTAGCCCGACTCGTGCGGCAGCATCCCGAGCATCAGCTTGTTGACCTCGGGAATACTTGTCGATGGGAAGAGCGCGGTGAGTTCCGCAGAGTTGTGCCCCATAGTGGCGCGAACATCAGACCATCGTGTCACCACCCACTCGCCGTCCCCGATGGGAAGCGGTGGGACGCGGAGGAATAGATCGTAGAAGTCGCGCCACTCTTCACGTCGAGCCGGATTGCGCAGAAACTCTAGAGCGAGCGAGCCAACGGACTTGGCGAACTCGTCGACGGGCTCCGGTATTACGGGACCTGTTGACGACGCCTTCACCGGCCAACCTTGACGTTCCACTTGCTCATCAGCGCGCGGGCGTACTCCCGGCCGCCCGGATCTTCGGCGAGCTGCTTGACGGCGCCCAGTTGCTTGTCCAGGACTTCGGCGCTCTCTGCAACGCAGGCGCATGAGGCAGTACACCCGGTGCATGGACACGTCGCGCAGCTGATACTGCTCGCGCTCGAACTGATTGCGAACGTGTCATTGAGGGGCTGCGACCCGAGATCACCCGGCTTGTCCGGGAGATCGGGAACATCGCGCCCGCCGAGGTCAATTCCGGCGCCGCTGAGAACCGCACGTGGGTCACGTCGGTAGGCTTCGGCAAGCGCTGGGTCCGCCCACGCACGCGCGATGAATGCCGCCAGCTTCCGAGATTCCTCGGCTGTGAACTTGGCTTCGCTGGCCATGTCGGGATCCTTCCGATTCGTACTGCAGTCGCCGCAGGCCTGTTGAATGGGCAACTCTCGGGGCCATTGAATTCGCAACTGCCGTTGCCTCCGGACCTAACCTCGCGCTTTCATGAAGCGGGCTGTCCGGCAGGCGGTCAGGAAAGCAGAAAGTGCCC
>NZ_BAAAIZ010000107.1:0-31374 GCF_039526425.1 Streptomyces thermospinosisporus | reverse complement strand
CTTCGGCGGCCCGCACGTCCGCTACGTCCTGGACGAGAACCCCATGAGTTTCTGATCAATAACTGAGGGCTTTCGGAACCTCGTTGGTCAGCACCTGACCCTTCAGCGCCGGTGTGTTCGGGTTGACGCCGGTATCGACAACCGCGACCTTGACGCCCTTGCCCGTGCTGACCTTCCACTGGCCCGGAACGCCGGATTACTCCCTCTTCGGCTTCAGTCGTCCTCAAATCGCCATAGAATCAACACCTTGCTGTCCGACACTCCGATCAGACAGACGTCGATAGTCGTCTCCGCGAGAACATTGACGTGGCATGACAAAGTCGAGAAATCGCCCGTTTCCCCGTCCTCCGCCTCCCCGTGGTTGGTAAAGAACTCAGCATGCTCGCCCAACGCCTCGAAGAGGTTGAGCAAACAGGCGTCACGCTGTGCGTTCTCAATCGGACGCGGCGGACCGTAGAGAAGCGAACCTCCGGAGATCAGTCGGGCGACATCGAAGGCATCCTTGCTCGAGATACCCAGAACCGTGTTCTTCAGATCTGCGACATTCAAGTTCTGCAACACAGGAACTGCCCTGGCTGCCTCAACCACAACCGAGCCCCAGTCGCCGCCCTCTCTCGAAACCAGAGCAACAAAGGTCGAATACTCCCCGAAGTGTTCCCGCACGCAACCAGGGAGAGCAATTCTTTTCATGCTTCAAGAACACCTCGATACGAGATTCAGGGCAGGCTAGGCATTGACGTGTAGACGACATACGGCGGGACAAGGCCATTCTTGTATTTGAGTACGACCTTCACGCTATGGGTATCCTTTGCAGCGCCCGCAGACGGGTGGCTCGCCTCCACAGTGCGGCCAGTCACATAATTGAATTCTACCGGGTCGAGAGACAGTACTGATCCGTCGGACCTGGGTCGGGAGAGCCAACGCTCGATCTTCTTTGGATTATCCACGCCTACGTTGGGGCCGCCCCCGGATGCAGGTCCCACAAATTCCATGGCCTCCTGTGTCGACTTCTGAGCGATGGTCAAATTCTCAAACGACGAAGCGGCAGCGATGCCTGGCTGGTCCCTGAGGCGTTGAGCCAGCTGCACATCCGTTTTTCCTACATGCTTGTCGATGACGTGACTGCCGTGGACCCCTTCCTGGTTCGCTAGATCGATCGGGTATTTGTGGTTGGATTCACTGTCACCGGGAACCGTATACAGCGGGCTGCCTTTGAATTCGGTCAGCGACCGAGCACCGAAGGCTTCTGATCGAGCCGCTTCAGCATCGAAGGTTGGGGCGCTGTCATAGGCTTCATCTAGCGCATCAAGAAGATCTCGTACCCGGTTCGTTTGACGCTCGACCCTATTATTGTACTCGAGTACGGCGTTGTTCATGGCGACTTCGTCCATGTTCAGAACAATGCCGGCAGACAAATCGGTGACGAGACCCTTCCCCATTTTCAGAAGGCCTTTACCTAAATTCTTAACATCTTTGAGGTCCGCACCGTCGCTGAGGTCAATTTGCGGCAGCGTGTCGGTAACCGCCTTTCGGTAGATGCGCCGCAGGTCCGAGCGGACGTCCTCAGCCGCCTTTGCGAAGTGCATGATGGCATCGGCCATTGTCTCGCAGGTATCGAAAAGAACTGCGAAGACGGGATGACTCGTCCCTCTCTTCGACGCCGAGTCATTGGACCAGTCGTAGCCAGCTAGCTCCAGCCCCCACGCAGAGGTGCCCCAGATCGTGCTGCAGAACTGGCGCATAGCGCCGTACCATTCACTGTTCTTCTGGTCAGTAATACTGCCCATGAGGCTGGTCAGATTACGTAGAGGTCGTCGAGACGGCCGTTGAGCTTTTTCAGTATGTCTTCCAGTTCGTAGGCTAGCTCGCTGAGGCTTGGGAGGGACACAGTTATGCGGTCGTCACCCGTGTTCGCGGTCGGCATGGCGTCCCCGTTTCGTATGGCTAGTCACAGAACAGTGGTGGATCTGGAGGCGCACAGAAGTAGTCCAGATTGCTGCGCGGGGAGGCATGCGCGGCCAGAGCCGCGTTTGGCGTCGACAGTTCGCCGACCTCGCCGTCAATGTCCATCTGGATGCTTCGCAGTTGATCCACCATGTCCAGCTCCTGCCGCGTGAAGCCGTCACGGCTCAACCGCACGGCTTGCTCAAGGTGTCGGATCACCGCGCTAATGCGTACTGCGTCCGCTGCCGCCGCCCGATGGAAGGCTTGGAACGTGGTCGCAGCTGGTCCTTGCCAGCCCGCTTCGATGCGGTCGACGATCGCGTCCATTCGCCGGACCTGTCTATTCAGGTGTTCCTGCATGTCGTCGAGATGTGTTCAGGGCTCAGCTGAGCCAAGTGATGGTCTCGGCGACGCCTCGGTTCGCCGGCCCGGTCTGGTCTGCCACCCCGTCGAAAATCGGAAGCTTGCCGCATACGACGGCCCATCAGCGCGCCGATTCGCGGAAATTTGCGCGCAGCCAGGATCGCAACGCAGTCTGACGCAGTTCGCTACGACACCGGCGAGCACGAATACGGCTGAGGGTGTTCGGAAACACCGGCAGCCGTGTGCGGCGGGAGACTGGGTGGACATCTCCCGCGCATGTCCACCCTGTCGTCGCCCGTACGGTTTGCGGACCGACCTGCTACATGAAGTAGCTCGCGCCCTTCAGGTCGCCGCCTCGGTAGTCACCGCCGGCGGCGCCGACGCGCTTGCCGATCGACACCAGGGCCTGGTGGATGGCGGAGGCGTGGCGGTCCCACTCCTTGGTCTTCTTGGTGAACTCCTCGTAGGCTTCACCGCCCCAGCCCGCGGCTGCGTCCAGTACGGCCTTCTTGAGGGCCTGGAGGTCCTCCTCCAGCTTCTTGGCCTGGTCGCCGAGCTCGGTCGCGAGCGCGTCCATCGTGCCGTACTTGACGGCGAGTTCGTCGTAGTGGGGAGCGGGCATGTCTTCCTCGTTTCTCTGAGGGCCGGTGGTGGGTGTCGGGGCGTGGTGACCCTGGTCAGTACTTGCTGAGCGCGGAGGTCTTGCCGCCGAGGTCCTCCACCGAGATCTGGGCGATGTCGGCCTCGATCTGGTCCTCGAGCTTGCGCTTGTCGGTCTTGTTCAGCTGGATGCCCTCGAGGAAGTCGTCCAGCATGCGGCCGATGGCGGCCATGTGGGTGTTGATCTCGGTCTGCTTCTTGTCGAAGGCGACAGCACCCTGACCCGTCCAGTTCCGCTCGATCATGTCGATCGTGCCCTGGAGGCGGGCGAGCGAGGCCCGGATCGAGTCGTAGCGGTCGATGACGTTCGTCTGGAGCTTCTGTACCTGGGCCTCGTATAGCTTGCGGCCGTCAGCCATGTCGGCGTCCCTTTCGTGTGAGGTGGTGTGCAGGAAGGGTGCGGGGGTGTGCAGTGTGTCGGAGGGCGGTCGGGAGGGGGGGGGCGGTCAGGTGCCTCGGCGGGAGCGGTACGCCGCGAAGGCGCCGCCCCCGATGACCAGGAGGGCCGCCGCGGCGCCCACCGTCACCCACAGCGTGGTGTTGTCGGACTCCGCGCCGGAGGCCGCCTCGGAGGTGCGGTCCCCGTCGGCAGGGTTGTCCTTCGGGGGCTGCGGCTTCGGCTCCTTGGAGGCGCTCACCGGCTCACCGTCGGCGTTGACGACTCCCCTGACGTTCTCCTTGGCGAGGGGGTCGGTGTTCGGCGGGCCGGGCTGGTAGTTCTTCTTCTCCAGCACCTTGCGGGGGCGGATCAGGCCGTAGCCGAGGTAGACGCTCGGGTTGTCGCGGGCCCAGTCACGGCCGGCGGTGTCTATGAGGCTGCCGAGGACCTGGTTGGCCGTCCAGTCGGGGTGGGCGGACCAGACGAGGGCGGCGGAGGCGGAGGCGATGGCGGTGGCCATGCTCGTGCCTCGGCTGTCGGTGCAGTAGCGGCGGAAGGTGTGGTCGCACCAGGCCGGCACGTTCAGGCCGGGGGCAGCCAGGTCGACGTAGTTGCCGTACTCGGAGAACTCGCCGACCTTGCCGGACTCGTCGGAGGCGGCGACACCCACGACGTAGGGGTAACGGGCCGGGTAGGCGATCTTCCCGCCCTTCTCCGCGTCGTTGCCCGTACCGGCGAAGAGCAACTTGCCCTTTCTGTGAGCGTACTTCACCGCTTCATCGAGGCCAGGCCAGTCGAATTTGGTGCCGAAGGACATATTGATGATCTTGACGTCACTGTCGGCGATCGCCCTGATCACCTGCGGAATGTCCGGCGCCTTTTTGGACTCTTCTTTATTGAGGTCCTCCATCGCAATGCGGTAAGGGACGATCTTGGCGTCCGGGGCGAGGCCCTTCAGCCCATTGCCCTTGCCGGTACCGGCGATCAGCTCCGCCATGGTGGTGCCGTGGCCGCTGTAGTCGTCAGTGGCCTTGTAGCTGAGTGCTTTCGGGACCTCGTTGGTCAGCACTTGGCCCTGCAGCGACGGTGTGCTCGAGTTGACGCCGCTGTCGACGACGGCGACCTTCACATCCTTGCCCGTGCTGACCTTCCACATCTCCTCGGCCTTCATGGCCGACAGGTACCACTGCTGGGACCGGACGTCCGCAGCAGCGGCCTCAGGCGCCAGACCTGCCGACAGGATCGCCACGGTGCTGAGCACCGAAGCGACACTCGCGACTCGCCTCCCGAGACGCCCCGGTCGGCCCACACTCCGCCTCGAGCGTCCCTTGAACCTTGAGACCATTGCTTCTGCCTGTCCTCGCTTCAGTCCGGCCGACCGGTCGCGGCCTGGTCGTCGCGTCGTTCGTCGCGCCGCGAACGACCGTCGCGTGCGCCCGAGTTGCGTGCATCACCACGTGCCGCGTCGGTGCCTCCGACACGGTCGCGTGTCCTTGTGCCGGGCTGCCCCGTCGCCCTGGGCATTCCGACGACTCCGTCGGCGTTGCCGGGGGAACGACGGGACGAGCGCTCCGCCTGCGGTGACGCGGAAGGCGCTCCGATCACCCCGTGCTGGCCGCGCTTCTGTCCTCCAGTCGTGCGGGGGGTGGGTGAGCCTTCGCCACCGATGACGGTGCCGCGAGGCAGCTTGGCGCTGTTTCGGCCAGCCGCGCTGCCCGGCGTAGGGCCTGTGACGGGCCGACCGCCGACGACACCGGCGCCGCGGCCGGCGGCGGGGACCCCAGTCGCTCCAGCGGAGCCCTTCGGCGCGCCGGCGGCGTGGCCGGTCACCGGGCCGACCGGCTTCGGCATGCCGCCGACGATGCCACGAGTCCCCGGCCCGGTTGCCCGCGGAACTGCCTGTCCGGGGGTGACCGTACGCCCCGTGGGCACGGCGCGGTCGGCTCCGCGGCTCCCCACCGGTCCCGCTCCCTGTACGGCAGGACGCGGGCCCTGGACAGGGCCCGGTCCCTTGGGTGGCACAGCGCCTGTCGGAGCCCCGGCCCGGCCGGGGATCGCCGACGGAGGCATCCTCGTCGCCGGGATGCCACCGGGGCCGGTTGCGCGTCCCAGCGGGCCACGGAATGCCGGGGAAGGACCAGTAGGAGCCATGGGCGGCGGCACGGCTCCCGTGGCAGCCGGAGGACCGCCGATCGATGGCGGGGTGCCAGTGGTCGGTTTCACGGCTTCCTGAGGCGGCAACGTACCGACACTGTTGATCTCCGTGCCCGCCGGTCGCGGAGCGAGAGCGTCCACCGGACCGCTCGCCGGCATTTTCGCACCCGGCCCTGACTCCCCGACTCCGGTCGCTGCCGAGCGCCGATCAGCAGTGGCCTTGTCGTCAGCTGGCCCCACTGACGGGTTCCCGGCGCCTACGGCCGGGTCCTCGATCCGGTACACGTCGTCCGGCGGCGGCACCCCCACATCCGGCATCTTCGGAAACACCGGCTCCTCGGCCTGCTGCATATAGCCGGCCGACACCGTGTAGAACGACGCCAGGCGGTACATCTGGTTGATGGCCTCCTGGCGGTTCTTCTCCGCCTTGAGCGCCGCCGCGTACTCCTCGTTGCTCTCGACCCGCTTCGACTCGGGAATGTCGTCGACGGTCTTGCGCTCGCTGCGGGTGTCGCGCGGCGGCATGGAGGCGCGCACGGAGGCGAGGCCCGCGCCGGCGGCGAGGACCTGGGTGCCGATGACGTCGGCGTAGTCGCCCACGCCCTCGGCGGTCTTCACCAGGCTCTTGGCCCAGCGGTCGAAGGCGGTGTGGGCCTCGCCCTGCCAGTCGATGCCGGGCAGGTTGCCCTTGAGCTCCTCGGCGGCCTCCTTGATGGCGTCACGGGCGGCGACCAGGGCCGTGCCCGCGGCCTCCAGCAGCTCCGGGTTGGCGGACTCGACGATGTCGATCATGTCGTTGAGGTCGTAGCCCTCGAAGCTGGTGCGGCCGAAGTGGATGCCCGGCCCGGGGGTCCCACCGAAGGGGTTGAGGACCTTGCCCATCTGCATGACGGCGTCGAGTGTGCCGTTCTGCGCCTGGGCCTGCGTGTACGGGTCCGGTGTTGTGTTCTTGTCGCCGCTCATCAGTACCCCGCGTCCGTCCGGTCGGCGCGGTTCCTCCGCTCGGGCTGCGTCTCCAGCGCCTTCTCGTACTGCTCGTTGATGGTGGTCCGGATCTCATGGAACCGCCGGCGCTGCTCTTCCTCGAGGTTGTCGAAGTTGACGTCCACTCCGTGGACGGCGATCTGCATGGCCTCGAGCTGGAGGGCGAGGGACTTGGAGAGCGCGGTGATCCGCTCGTGGACGCGCTCGTACTCGCGGTGCAGCATCGTGCCCTCCGGGAAGGCGCCGCTGCCGAAGGCGGTCTGGGGCAGGCTGCACCTGCCGACGTTGGACGATCCGCCCGCCGATGCCTCGAAGGCGGTGAGCAGGTCGTCGATGCGCTTCTTGAAGGTCGAGAGCGCCATGACGCCGCGGCGCAGGTCCGCGCCGCCGCCTCCGCCCCCCTCTGCAGGCAGCATCCTCTGCCGTCCTCCCCGTGTCCCCGTTGTGTCCCCGTTGTTCTGCGTGGTGCGGCGGTGATGCCGCGATGCCGTGCTGCGTCGGACTGACAAGTGACCCCAGTGCAGCAGACGTGATCACATCAGCACCACTCTAATCACTGGCACCGACAGCCCAACTTCCTTCTGCAAAGCCGCCGATGCCGCGAAGAAGGTGCGCTTTGTACTCCTTCCCCTCGCCTGATCAGTACGTTTTCCGGCCACGCACGCACTCGTCCGCGCCGGAGCGATGTTCGTCACATTGCAGAGTGGCCATGGTGAACACCCTGTTTGCCGGCTCGCCGGCGCGCGTCCCTGATCGCCACCGCCGCTCCGGCGAGGCCCGCCACCAGCACCGCCGCCCCGACAGAGACGTAGGTGGCGAGGCGTGCGTTGCGCTCGTCGGGGGTCTCGCCGAGGGGGAGTTCGGCGGCGGAGGGGGCCTTGGCGCGAGCCAGGCCCTCCTGCGGGCGGGGGGACTCGATGGGGCGGGTGTCCTCGGTGAGGGCGCGGACCGGGTCGACGACTCCCCAGCCGACGAGCCGGTCGCGGCCGGCGATGGTGCGTTCCGCGGTCTGTTCGATCTGGGCGACGATCTGACGCCGTGTCCAGTCGGGGTGCTTGGACTTGATGAGGGCGGCGAGTCCCGCGACGTACGGGGCGGAGAAGCTGGTGCCGTTGTCGAGGCAGTGACCGCCCTTGGGGACGGTGGAGATGATGTCGACGCCGGGTGCCGCCACGTCGACGAAGTCGCCGGACTGGGAGAAGGAGGCGCGTTCGTTGTTGCGGTCGGAGGCGGCGACGGCGAGGACGCCCTCGTAGGAGGCGGGGTAGGTCTTCTTGACGTTGCCGCCGAGGCCGTCGTTGCCCGCCGAGGCGACGATGACGATCTCGCGGGCGAGGGCCGCGTCGACGGCCGCCTTGAGGCCGGGGTCGGGTTCGGCGGCGCCCGCGGTGTCCTGGGAGATGTTGATGACGTCCGCCTCGGCCTGAATGGCGTGGCGGATGGCGGCGGCGAGGGTGGCGGTGTCGCCGTGGCCCTCGGCGTCGTTCTGCTGGATGGGGATGATGGTCGCCTCGGGTGCCAGCCCGACGAATCCTGTCTTGTCGTCGGGCCGGGCGGCGATGATGCCGGCGACCTTGGTGCCGTGGCCCACGGTGTCGGTGGTGCCGTTCTCGCTGCCGCGCTCGACGGGGTTGCCGTCCTCGTCCTTGAGGCCCTTGGGCAGGAGGTTGCGCCCGCTGTTGACGTCCACGGCGTTCTTCAGCTGGGGGTTCTTGACGTCGACGCCGGTGTCGATGACGGCGACCCGGACGTTCCTGCCCCTGGACTGGCGCCAGACCTCGTCGAGTTGCACGCGCTGCAGGTACCAGGGGCGGCCCGGGTAGACCTTGTTGGGGTAGGCGCACTCGTCGGTGAAGGAGTCGTCGGCCGCGGCGGGGGCGGCGATCCCCAGCGTGGTGACCAGCAGGGTCGCGGTGATCGCCAGGGTGTGTACGAGGGAATGTGTGTGCCGCATCGGCTGCCTCCCGTCAGGAGCCCTGCGGCTGCCGGGCCGCGGCGGTGGACAGGCGGGGACCGGTGGGCAGGAAGGCGGACCAGGCGGCGGGGATCGGCGCGGGGTCCACGTCGGCGTAGCCGAGGCGGGTCTGGGCCTGCTGGGCCTCCCGCTCCAGTTCCTTGCGCGCCTGCTCGGAGACGCCGATCCCGGCGTCGTCGGTGGCGCTGTCGGCGTTGGACTGCAGCACGTAGCGCAGGCCGGTGTCGGTGACCAGGAAGACGGGGCCCGCCTTGGTCTGGGTGCCCTGGAACTGGCGGTAGAGCTGGCCGGAGCCGGGGGTGACGTAGGCGCTGGTGCAGCCGGCCGGCAGGTCCGCCGGGAAGTCCTGGCCCGCCCAGGTGCTCAGGGTGGTGGTGCCGTTGGCGCCGACGCCACGCAGCACGTTGCAGACGGTGTTGCGCTTGCCCTTGCCGGGGGAGGCCTGGTTGACGGCGCGGGGCTTGCCGGTGGGCCAGCGGTGCTCCGTGCCGAAGGGCTTGCCGGGGACGATGGCGCCGGGGCTCACCTCCAGCGGCTTGCCGGCCTGGCCGAGCTGGGCCAGGTCCTCGCTGAACAACAGGAGTTGGGCGACGAAGGCGGAGACGGGCGCGACCCTGCCGGGCAGGACGACGTAGTACTGGACCTTGTTGTTGTCGAAGGCCTTGAGGACCATGCCGACCCGGTTGGCGGTGGCGTCCAGTTGGCCGGGGGCACCGGCGGGGGTGCCCGGGGTCTGGCCGATCTCGGGGAAGGTGATGGGGTCGCCCTGGTGGAGGGTGGCGAGCCATTCGCGGGAGACCTGCTGGGGCTTGCGTCCGGAGCCGACGACGGTGCGCAGCAGCAGTTCGAGGCCGGCGCCGGTGTCGAGGCGGTCGATCCGGTAGGCCGTGCCGCCCGCGTCCACGACGTAGCGCTTGCCCTGGGGGTCGGCGGCGTAGAGGAGTTCGCCCTCGGTCAGCCGCTGCTTGCCGTCGGTCAGCCGCTGCTCCCGGTCAGCGAGGACCAGCGCGGCCTTCTGGATGGACCGGCCGCCGGCGCTGGGCCGTTCGCAGACCACCCACCGCTTGGCGGTGCCCGCCTCCTGCGCGGAGGGCAGGCGGTCGGGTGCGTAGGGGATGCCGATGGTGACGCCGTGCGGGATCTTGCCGCTGTCCAGGACCTTCTCGCTGACGGTGACGACGTCTCCCTTGCCGGGGGCGAGGAGGAGCTTGGCGGAGGCCATGTTGAGCACCGGGTGCAGCTGGACCCGGTCGCCGGTCTTCAGGACGACGTAGCGGGTGGTCGACTTGCTGGCGATGATCACCTTCTCGGCCGGGGTGTCCCAGCCCTTCGGTGCCGTGGGCCGGAACATGCCCCAGGCGCCGAAGACGGCCATCACGATCACGCCGATGATCAGGCCGGGCAGGATGCCGCGCAGGGGCCGCGGGGCTCCCTCGTCCGAGCCGTGCGGGGACGACTGGACGAAGGCCGCGAGCAAGCGGCGCTTCGCGAAGGTGTAGGCGTTGAGCTGATCCCGCCGCGATGCCATTGGTGCCTGTCTCTCCCCGTGTCCGGCCCGAGTTCGGCCGAGTCCCCGCCCGTGTCCGACCGTGTCCGACCGTGTGCCAGCGTCTCCACCCATGCCGGGGCGGGCGGTGGACGCACGACGCAGGGCGGCGGCCGCCCGCCCGTCGATCTCGGGCGTGGCCCCTACTATGCCTGGTGCGCGGGACGACTCGGGGAGCGGGTAGGGTGCCTGGGCCTTGTGTGATCAGGTGTGCGTGCCTGAACTGCGGCGGTTGATGAGCAATTTGGGGGGATGGTACGTGACGGCGTCCGGAACGCGGGCGGGGGCGGCCACGCAGGGCGGTCCCCAACTCAGGCTGCGCGCGGGCGGTTCCGGATCGTTCCGGCTGCAACGGATCGTTCTGCTGGAACTGGCGGCCGCCGTCCTCCTCGTGGGCTGGGTCCTCGGCCCGGTGGCCGTGGGGGTCGCCGGAGCGGTCGCCGTCGCCCTGGTGCTGCTGGCCCTCATGCGCCGCAGGGGGCGTTCGCTGCCCGAGTGGGTGGCCACGGCGCGCGCCCTGCGCACCCGGCGGAAGCACGCCGCGGCGCTGGTGATCCCGCCGGGCACCGAGCCGGGTCTGGCGCCGGCCGTGGAGTGCGATCCGGCCCTGCGCACCTACTCGTACAAGGGCCGGGACCGGCGGCCGGTCGGGCTCGTCGGGGACGGGACCTTCGTCACCGCCGTGGTCCAGGTGGAGGCCGACGCCACGGCGCTGCGCGCCGAGCGCAGCCGGCGTCCGCTGCCGCTGGCCCTGGTGCGGGACGCGCTGGAGGTGGACGACATCCGCCTGGAGTCGGCGCAGGTGGTGCTGCACACCCAGCCGGCGCCGGCGCTGCATCTGCCGCGCCAGTCGGTCGCCGTCAGCAACTACGCCCCGCTGCAGGAGCAGACCGGCGCGCCCGCGGTCCGCATCACCTGGATCGCGCTGAAGCTCGCCCCGGAGCTGTGCCCGGAGGCGGTGGCGGCCAGGGGCGGCGGTCTGGTGGGCGCGCAGAAGTGCGTGGTGCGTGCCGCCGACCATCTCGTCAGCCGTCTCACCGGCGCCGGCTTCCGTGCCGCCGTGCTGGACGAGGAGGAGCTGACCTCGGCCATCGCCACCTCGGCCTGCGCCAACCCGCTGGTGACGGCCGAGGCCGGCCGCACGGACCGGCAGGAGCGGCGCACCGAGGAGTCGAGCCGCAGCTGGCGCTGCGACAACCGCAGGCACACCACGTACTGGGTGCGCAAGTGGCCCGCGCTGGGCGGTGGCGGCGGCTCCTCGCTGCCGCAGTTCGTCGCGCGGATCACGGCGGTGCCCGCACTGGCCACCACGGTCAGCGTCACCGTGGCGCCCGGGGACGGGCGGGATGTGTCGCTGCGCGGTCATGTGCGGGTGACCGGGCGCAGCGCCGACGAACTGACCGCGGCACGGCGGGCGCTGGAGGGCGCCGCCCGCTCGTCGGGCGCGGCGCTGGCCCGGCTGGACCGGGAGCAGGTGCCCGGCGTGCTGGCCACTCTGCCCCTCGGAGGTGTTCGGTGACGGCGATGAGAACGACTGGGTCGACAGGGACGGCGGGGTCGGCGAGGGCGCCGGGTGCGACGGGTGCGACGGGGTCTCCGGCGGCACCGGCGGGCCGGGTGGCGCCCGGCCCGGTGGGTCCCGGTGGAGCGGTCCGGCCCCCGGCGGGCGCGCAGCCCCCCGGCGCACGGCTCCAGGGCGCCGGCCCGCAGGGTGTGCCGGCCGCGGGCACGCCGGACGCCGGCGCCGGACGTGGCCGGCGCCTGCTGCGCGGCGGCTTCGGCCTGCTCGGGCCGCGTCACGGGCGGCACGCCCTCTCCTGCGCGGACCTGGACACGCTGACGCTGCCGATCGGCGACGACGGTGTGGTCATCGGCACGGACGCCGAGGGGCAGCCCGCCGTGCTGGGCCTGAACCGGCCCACGCCGTACGAGGTGGTGCTGATCGGCGGTCTGTGGACGGCGCAGGTGCTGGCGCTGCGCGCGGCGGCGACCGGTGCACGGGTGGCCGTGGAGACGGGGCGGGCACAGGCCTGGTCCCAGATGGTGCACGCCATGGGCGGCGGGCAGAACGGGCTCGCGGTCTACGACGTCGGCCGGGTCCCGCCGCTCGGGGCGTCGGCGGGCACGCCGGTGCTGGTGGTCCGGGACTGCGGCATGCGCCCGCCGCGCGGCCGGGTGGTCTCCGGGCCCTGGCGTTCGGTGCTGACGCTGCTGCCGTATCTGAGTCCGGTCGCGCCCCGGCTGGTCCGGCAGGCGCGGCTGGTGGGCGTGCAGCGGATCTCGCCGCAGGAGGCCGCCGAGCTGGGCCGGACGATGGCGCTGCCCCGAGCCGACGTGGAGGCGCTGCCCACCCTCGCCGACGGCCTCACCCTGTGGTGCGCCGACCGCGACCGGCAGTACGTGATGACGCAGCCGACCGACGCGGAGATCGGGCTGCTGGGCCTGCCGCGCCGGATGGACTGAACAGGTGGGCAATCCGCCGCCGGATGGACCGAGCCGCGCACGGAGGCGCGTACTGACGGTCAGTCAAACAGCATACGGATCAGCACAGTTGCACGGCGGACGAGCCGACGAAACACCGACGGAACAACGCCTTTGTCCCGTTCCACGTCTACTCAACCGTGCCCCCTGCCGAACTCGCCCTCGCCACCCAGCAAGCGGACCCGGCCGGCCCCTCTCTGCGGAGTCTTCCCCTCCGCGACTTCCCCCAGCGGCACCGCGTTCCGCTGCTGGCGACGCTCGCCGTGCTGGCCGGACTGGCTGGTTCCGGTGTGGCGCGACGCGCACTGGCAGGTGTTCCGGGTCCGGGACGCCGTGCCGCTGGTCTCCGCTCCCGGCACGGTGGTGCGCACCGACGGCGCCGGGCTGGTGCTGCGGGTGTCCCGGCCGGGCGAGGTGACCGTGCGGATCGCGTACTCGCCCTGGCTGCGCAGCGACGGCGGGTGTCTGAGCCGGGCGGGCCAGTTCACCCGGCTCGCCGTGTCCGCGCCGGGCGAGTACCGGATCAGCTCGGAGTACGGTCCTTCTCGGCACGGTCCTTCTCGGTACGGTCCCTCTCGGGTGCGGGCCGCTCGCTGCTGACCTCGGCCGCGGCCGTGACCGTCCGGGCGCGCGGGCCCTGCAGCAGGTAGGTCAGGGCCAGGCCGGCGCCCACGACGACCGCGCCGCCGGCCGCGTCCAGGATCCAGTGGTTGCCGGTGGCCACGATGGCGGCGCAGGTGAGCAGGGGGTGGAGCAGTCCGAGCGTCTTCATCCACATCCTGGGGGCGACGATCGCGATCACCACGCCGCACCACAGGGACCAGCCGAAGTGCAGCGAGGGCATCGCGGCGTACTGGTTGGTGAGGGCGGTCAGCGTGCCGTAGTCGGGCTTGGTGAAGTCCTGCACGCCGTGCACGGTGTCGATGATGCCGAGGGTGGGCATCAGGCGCGGCGGGGCGAGCGGGTAGAGCCAGAAGCCGACCAGGGCGAGCAGGGTGGCGAAGCCGAGGCTGGTGCGGGCCCAGCGGTAGTCGACGGGGCGGCGCCAGTAGAGCAGGCCGAGGACGGTCAGCGGCACCGCGAAGTGGAACGAGGAGTAGTAGAAGCCGAAGAACTCCCGCAGCCAGCCGATCTTCGCCACGGCGTGGTTGACCGCGTACTCGATGTCGAGGTGGAGGAAGCGTTCCAGGTCGAGGATCTGCTGCCCGTGCTCCTCCGCGCGGGCGCGTCCGGCGGAGATGCTGCCGCCGGTCGCGGCGAGCCGGACCTTGGCGTAGGCGGCGTAGGTGACGCGGATGAGCAGCAGCTCCAGCAGCAGGTTGGGGCGGGTGAGCACCCGGCGCAGGAACGGCAGCAGCGGCACCGGGCGGAAGCGGGCGGGGACGGGATCGGCGTACCGGGTGGGGACGGGCGAGCGGTAGTAGGGCGAGGTGCGGGTCAGGAAGGGCACGCCGGTGGCGGCGGCCAGGGCGGCGAGCAGGACGATGTTGTCGCGCACCGGGTACAGGAACGCCATGTCCGGCAGCAGCATCCGGGCGGGCAGCGTCATCACCAGGACGACGGCGACGGGCCACACCGGCCGGTCGGAGGCGCGGCGCCCGGCGCGGCCGACGACGGTGAGCAGCACCCACAGCAGCTGGTGCTGCCAGGCGGTCGGGGAGACGGCGATGACGGCGCAGCCGGTGATGCCGACGGCGAGCAGCAGCTGGCCGTCGCGGGCACAGCGCACGGCGCGGCGCAGCGCGAGCACGGCGACGGCCGTGGCGAGCAGCAGGAACAGGCCGATCTCGAGGGGGCCGTGGAGGCCGAGGCGGAGCAGGGCGCCGTGCAGGGACTGGTTGGCGAGGTCGTCGGCGGGGCCGCCGAGGCCGACGCCCGCCATGTGGTGCACCCAGTAGGTGTAGGAGTCGCGGGGCATCGCGGCCCAGGCGAGCCCGGTGAGGGCGGCGAAGGTGACGCCGGCGGAGAGGGCGGCCTGCCGGCGGCCGGTGAACCACAGCAGGGGCGCGAACAGCAGCAGTGTGGGCTGGAAGGCGGCGGCGAGGCCGATGAGGGCGCCGCTGACGCGCTGCCCGTGGGCGGCGAAGCAGCCGAGCAGGACAAGCAGGACGGGGATGATGCTGGTCTGGCCGAGCCACAGGGCGTTGCGCACCGGCAGGGACAGCATCAGCAGGCTGGCGGTGACCGGTGCGGCGAGCAGCGCGGTGCGGCGGCCGACGGGCTGGGGCAGGGCGCGGGCGGCGACCAGGCCGAGCGCGACGACCAGCAGCAGCGAGCCGAAGGTCCAGCCCCAGCCGAGGGCCTGCTCGGCGGAGCGCGTGAGGGGTTTGAGGACCAGGCCCCCGAAGGGGGTGCCGGTGAAGCGGGTGGAGGCGTAGAGCGAGCCGCTGACGTGCAGCACGCCCTGGGGGCCCACCCAGGTCTCCAGGTCGGTGAGCCGCTCCCCGCGCGGGGTGGTCAGGACGACGGCGACCTGCCGCACCGCGAGCACGGCGGCGACCAGCCACAGCACCAGGCGCACCGCGCGCAGCCGCGCCTGGGTGCCGCCGGCGGCCGTCGCCCCGAGAACCTCCGCCGGTCGCCCGCTGTGCTCAGCATCCGCCACGCCTGGTCGGCCTCCCGCGCCGGTCGTTCCACGCGCTGCGTGCGTGGAAGGTCACTCTGCGCACTCTATGAGTTCGCACCGGCCCAGAGCCAAGACGCAGACAACCCCCTCTTCGCCTGACCGATTTCTTCCTGTTGTCCGGTCGACGATAGACGCCGGGCGGTCAGGTTGCGCTCCGAGGGCGCGAGAAGGATCACATCCGAACGGGCGCGAACCGGGTCGCGAGGGGCGCTGCGTGCCTGGACATCGCGCATTTCCGTGCATCCTGCAACGATCCGCGTACCACCCGTAAAGGGATAAGCGGCGCCTATCGTCGCGTACTTGGCCCGCCCGACAGCGCCGCCGCGCGGAGCCCGTCCCTGTCCCCGTCGAAAGGTAGGCGAGCGTCGTTTTGTCGATTGCTCCTGTCGCCGCTCCCCCGTCCCTGCACAAGGCCACGCGGCCCGAGGCGCCCGGCGCCCGGGACGCCGCACCCACCGTGACCGACCCCGCGCTGGTCCGGCGCGCCGTGAAGGCGGCCGCGCTCGGCAACGCGATGGAATGGTTCGACTTCGGTGTGTACAGCTACATCGCGGTCACCCTGGGCAAGGTCTTCTTCCCGTCGGGCAACCCCACCGCCCAGCTGCTGTCCACCTTCGGCGCCTTCGCGGCGGCCTTCCTGGTGCGCCCGCTGGGCGGCATGGTGTTCGGCCCGCTGGGCGACCGCGTGGGCCGGCAGAAGGTCCTCGCCCTCACCATGATCATGATGGCCGCGGGCACCTTCGCGATCGGCCTGATCCCCTCCTACGCCGCGATCGGTGTCGGCGCCCCGATCCTGCTGCTGGCGGCCCGCCTGGTGCAGGGCTTCTCCACCGGCGGCGAGTACGCGGGTGCCTCCACGTTCATCGCCGAGTACGCCCCCGACAAGCGGCGCGGCTTCCTCGGCAGCTGGCTGGAGTTCGGCACGCTCGCCGGCTACATCGCGGGCGCGGGCCTGGTCACCCTGATGACCGCGCTGCTGTCCTCCGGCGACCTGCTCTCCTGGGGCTGGCGCATCCCGTTCCTGATCGCGGGCCCGATGGGCATCATCGGCCTGTATCTGCGGATGCGCCTGGAGGAGACCCCGGCGTTCGCCGCTGAGGTGGAGAAGGCCGAGAAGAACCGGCCGAAGGTACCGCTGCGCGAGATGATCACCGGCCAGTGGCGGGCGCTGCTGCTGTGCGTGGGCCTGGTGCTGGTGTTCAACGTCACCGACTACATGCTGCTGTCGTACATGCCGAGCTACCTGACGAGCGAGCTGCACTACGACGAGACGCACGGGCTGCTCGTGGTGCTCGGTGTGATGGGGCTGATGATGCTCGCCCAGCCGTTCGTCGGCGCGCTCACCGACCGGGTGGGCCGCCGTCCGGTGATCGCCGCCGGCTGCGCCGGCTTCCTGCTGCTGTCGGTTCCGGCACTGCTGCTGATCCGGGACGGCTCGCTGCTCGCGGTCGCCGCCGGCATGGGCGCCCTGGGTCTGCTGCTGGTGTGCTTCACCGCGGCCATGCCGTCCGCGCTGCCGGCGCTGTTCCCGACCCGGGTGCGCTACGGCTCCCTGTCGATCGGCTTCAACGTCTCGGTGTCCCTGTTCGGCGGCACCACCCCGCTGGTGGTCACCGCGCTGATCGGCGCGACCGGCGACGTGATGATGCCCGCCTACTACATGATGGCCGCGGCCGTGATCGGCGGTTTCGCGGTGTGGCGGACGGCGGAGTCGGCCGGAAGGCCGCTGCCCGGTTCTCCACCGTCGCTCGAGGCGGAGAAACTGGAGGGCGAGGCGGCCGGGACCACCGGCTCCGCCTGACCCACCGGACGAAAGGCACGGGCGCATGAGCGACGAGCAGCTCTGGCACGAGGTGGACGACTACCTCACGGCCCGCCTCGCACCAGGTGACGAGGCCCTGGACGCCGCGCTGCGGGACAGTGCGGCGGCCGGGCTGCCGTCCATCGCCGTCGCACCCAACCAGGGCAAGCTGCTCCAGCTGCTCGCCCAGGTCCAGGGCGCCCGGCACATCCTGGAGATCGGCACGCTCGGCGGCTACAGCACCATCTGGCTGGGCCGCGCGCTGCCGCCGGACGGGCGGCTGATCACCCTGGAGTACGAGCACCGGCACGCCGAGGTCGCCACCCGCAACCTCGCCCGGGCCGGGCTGGACAAGCAGGTCGAGGTGCGGGTGGGTCCGGCGCTGGAGTCGCTGCCGCGGCTCGCCGACGAGAACCCGCCGCCCTTCGACCTGGTCTTCATCGACGCCGACAAGGCCAACAACGCCCGCTACCTGGAGTGGGCGCTCCGGCTCACCAGCACCGGCAGCCTGATCGTCCTGGACAACGTGGTGCGCGGCGGCCGGATCGCCGACCAGGACAACCACGACCCGGACGTGGAGGGCACCCGCGCCGCACTGGAGATGATCGCCGAGCATCCGCGGCTGAGCGGCACGGCCGTCCAGACGGTCGGCGTCAAGGGCCACGACGGGTTCGCGCTGGCACGGGTGCTGGCCTGAGCCCTCGGGTCTGAGCCCGCCGGGGGCGCCCCCGCGGGGCGCACACCAGGAGTGCCCTAGACCTCGTGGTAGAAGCCCACGTTGATGCTGCGCGGGGCGGTGCGGTCGTGGATCACGATCTCGCCGTTGCCGCCCCTGGGCAGCGCGACGGTGCCGCCGTAGGCGACCGGGCCGGTGTACTCGCCGACGGTGATGCGGACCTCCGAGGACGGCTCCGGCAGGGAGCCGCGCAGCCAGGTCAGATGCCAGGTGCCGTCCTGCCCGCACTGGAACTCCAGGTGGACGCGGGAGACGAACAGCCAGTCGTCCGGGGTGACCAGCCGGCACACCGAACGGTCGCGTCCCACTCGCAGCACGGCGCCCGGCTCGCTGGGTGCGTCGGCCATCTGCATCCCGGCCGTGGCACCCTCTTCCGCCGCGGTCACGGCGGCCATGGTGAGTTCGAGCACGTGCGCTCCTCCTGTGACGATCCGGCTGGCTGAGATCCGCCGCATGATAAAACGCCCGGCTGTACTCCGTCCGGCACAATGGGTGCATGACCGAGCGCAAGCCCCCCGGCGTGAGCTTCGAGTCGTTCGCCGACAAGCAGATCCGCGACGCCGAGGCGCGCGGGGAGTTCGACCGGCTGGAAGGTGCGGGCAAGCCCCTGCCGCGCGATATCGAGACCACCTACGACGAGCTGTGGTGGGTCAAGCGCAAGATGTCCCGCGAGGGCCTGTCGGTGCTGCCGCCGGCGCTGGCGCTGCGCAAGGAGGCCGAGGACGCGCTGGAGGCGGCGCTCGCGGCGCCCTCGGAGCGGCTGGTGCGGAAGATCCTCACGGAGATCAACGCGAGGATCCGCGAGATGATGTTCAAGCCGCCGCCCGGCCCCCCGCTGGGCAAGAAGCCGTATGACGTCGAGGAGGTCGTACGGCAGTGGCGGGAGCGCCGGGAGGCGGCGGGCGGCCGGGGCCTTTCGTCGTAGTCGTAGGCGTAGCCGTAGAGGCGGTCGTGTAGGCGTAGCCGTAGAGGCGGTCGTGAAGGCGTAGCCGTAGAGGCGGTCGTGAAGGCGTAGCCGTAGAGGCGGTCGCAGTCGGAAGGAGCGGTTCGCCCCGTTCAGACGTGCAGCAGCCGCTCGGCGAGCTGCCGGTAGTCCCGCAGGGCCAGGCGCAGCTGCTCGGTGTCGGTGGCCGCGGTGCCGCCGTCCTCGCCGGCCTCGGCGGCCTGCCAGGCCCGGCGCAGCGTGCGGCGCCGCTCGGTCACCGCGTGGGTGACACGCTCGGTGAGCTCCTGGAGCACCTGGTCGGCCTCGGCCACCGCCTCGCGCGGGGTGTCGACGAACCCGGCCACGGCGTGCTGGAGCTGCGCGGTGAGCTTGTCACAGTCGTCGCGGGCGAGCAGCCCCTGCCCGGAGCCGGAGCCGTGGAGGCCGTCGCCCCGGCTGTCGTGGGCGCCGCGGTCGGAGCCGGCGCCGGTGTCACGGCGGGTGTCCTCGGCCGCGAGGCGGTCGCGTTCGGCGGCCAGGGCGGTGGTGTCCGTGGCCGGGACGTCCTGGGAGCCACCGGAGCCGGACGTGGCCGGGGGCTCCGTGGACTGCGGGTGGGCGGCGACCAGCGGGCTGTCGCTGCCGTCGTCGGCGGGGGCGCCGCCGGCCGTGGGGTTCTCGGGATGCCGGGTGGTGTCGGCCATGATTCAGCTCTCCTTCGTCTGGCGCCGGTGCAGCAGCGACGGCGTGTGCGAGCCGCGCGCGGACCGGGTCTCGTGCTCGCGTTCCGGGGCGGCGCGGTGACGTCCGCCGTCGTGGCCGGACGGGCGCAGCAGCTCGTCGAACAGGGCACGGGCCTCGACCATCGCCTCGCGCATCTCCTCGGTGCCGGCGCCGCCGTCTGCCGCGCCGCTCGCCCGCGCCCGGGTCGCCCGGTGCACGCGCCGGTAGCCGTCGACGTGGTGGGCGTGGTGCACGGACAGGGCGGCGAACTGCTCCTCGTACTGGCCGCCGTCGGGGAAGCCGCGGGCGCCGGCGAGTTCGGAGATCAGCCGGTCGGCCTCGGCGAGCGCCTCCCGCGGCGACTCGACGAACCGCTCCTGGGCGGCGGTCCAGCGCGCCTCGAAGCCGTGCCGCTCGGTGGGCTCCAACTCCCGCATGCGCAGGGATCCGTGGCGCTCGACGCGGTCGGCGAGCTCCCGCTCGGCCGCCTGGGTGTCCCCGTCGTGGCGGGCGACGGCCCGCTCGTACTCCGGCCCGAAGCGCCGCTCGAGGCTCATGCCGTGCCGGGGTCCGCGGGCGCGCAGGGCGACGACGGCGGCGACGGCCACGAGGACGACAGCAATCACGATCAACGCAATGATCAGTCCAGTGGACATGTATGCCTTCCGGGTTCTCGTCCCAACCGGCACTCCTGGCGAGCCGGTTCGCGAAATCGGGTAGCCCCGAACGGCGTCCGCAAACAGAATGCGGGGATGACCTGGACCGTTGCCCCCGAGCCGCCCGGCTCCCCGACCGCCGCCATGCTCTGGCGCGCCTACTACACCGAGGTCAGCGACCGCTGGTATCTGCTGCACGAGGGACGCCGGACCGACCCCGGGGAGCTGGAGCGGGAGATCGCCGCGCGCGGCGGTGCCGGCCTCGCGCCGCCGCGCGGGCTGCTGCTGGTCGCACGGTACGCGGGCGAACCGGCGGGCAGCGCCGGCATCCGGCTGTCGCCGGACGGCACCACGGCCGAGCTGACCCGGGTGTTCCTGTACGAGCGGGTGCGTGGCCGGGGCGGGGCGGCGCTGCTGGTGCGGGCCGCCGAGGAGGCGGCGCGGGCGCGCGGGGCCCGCCGGATGATCCTGGACACCCGCAGCGACCTGGTCGAGGCCCGCGCCCTGTACGCCCGGCTCGGCTACACGGAGACCGAGCCGCACAACGCCGACCCGTACGCCGAGCACTGGTTCACCAAGCCGCTCGAGCCGCTCGGCTGAGCTCCCGGTTCCGGCGGAAACCCTTCTGGTCCTCCCGGACCCCCGGCCCCTTCCCGTCTCAGACCGCGCGTGACGGGACTCGGACCGCGCGCGTGACGGACTCAGACCGCGCGCGTGACGGACTCAGACCGCGCGCGTGACCGGACGCTCGCCCCGCGGGCTCTCGCCGCGCGGGCGCTCGCTGCTGGAGCCGCACAGCTCGCCGGACAGGTCGTGCACCAGCTGCACCAGGTCGGTGGGCCGCTCCGGCCCCCACCAGTCGCCGAGCAGTTCGGCCAGGGACTCCTCGCGGGCCTGCGCCAGCCGCTCGGCGACCGTCCGCCCCTCCTCGGTCAGCACCAGGTCGGGTCCGCGCCGTGCCGCCAGGTGCCGGGACTCGACCTGGCGGGCGGCGTCCATCACGACGCTCAGCGGGATGGTGGTGCGCTCGGCGAGCAGCGCCGGCTCCACCGAGCCGTGCCGGCGGATCCGCAGCAGCAGCCAGCTGGACGCGGGCAGCAGGTCGTAGCCCGCGCGGGCGGTGATCTTCCGGTAGATCTCGCGGCGCCCCTCGCGCGTGCCGAGCAGGGACAGCGCGCGGCACACCTCGTCGTAGGAGGACCGCTCGACGGGGTTGCTGGCGAGGGTCTCGGTGACGTCGGGCGCGGTGACCGAGGCGCGCAGCCGGTCCTCCCGCAGGAACCAGGCCAGCACGAACCCGGCGAGCGCGACCGGCGCGGCGTACAGGAAGACGTCGGTGATGGCGACGGCGTAGGCGTGGACGGCGTCCGGGCGCAGCGCGGGCGGCAGGGCGTCGATGCCGCGCGGGTCGGCCTCCAGGGCGGCCGGGGTGACTCCGGGCGGGAGCTGGGCGCCGCGGAAGGCGGCGGCGAGTTCGTCGCCGAGCCGGGCGGCGAAGATCGTGCCGAAGATGGCGACGCCGAAGGAGGCGCCGATGGAGCGGAAGAACGTCGCGCCGGAGGTGGCGACGCCGAGGTCCTCGTAGGAGACGGCGTTCTGCACGATCAGCACCAGGACCTGCATCACCAGGCCGAGACCGAGCCCGAAGACGAAGAAGAAGGCGCTCATCTCGCCGGTGGGGCTGTTCTCGTCGAGCTGGTGGAGCAGCAGCAGCCCGAGGGTGGTGACGGCGGTGCCCGCGACCGGGAACACCTTCCAGCGGCCGGTGCGGCTGACGATCTGCCCGGAGCCGGTGGAGGCGATCAGCATGCCGGCCACCATCGGCAGCATGTGCACACCGGACATGGTGGGGGTGACGCCCTGGACCACCTGGAGGAAGGTCGGCAGATAGGTCATCGCGCCGAACATCGCGAAGCCGACGATGAAACTGATGACGGCGGACAGCGTGAAGGTGCGGATGCGGAACAGCTTCAGCGGCAGCACCGGCTCGGCGGCCCGCCGCTCCACCGCCACGAAGGCGACGGCGAGCACCGCGCCCAGCACCGCAAGCCCCACGATCTGGGTGGAGCCCCAGGCCCAGGTGGTGCCGCCGAGGGAGGCGACCAGCACCAGGCAGGTGGCGACGGCGGCGATGAGGAAGGTGCCGAGGTAGTCGATGACGTGCCGGGTGGCGCGGCGCGGGATGTGCAGGACGGTGGCGATCACGGCGACCGCGACGACGCCGACCGGCAGGTTGATGTAGAAGACCCACCGCCAGCTCAGATGCTCGGTGAACAGCCCGCCCAGCAGCGGGCCCAGCACGCTGGTCGCGCCGAAGACCGCCCCGAACAGCCCCTGGTAGCGGCCCCGTTCGCGGGGCGGCACGAGATCGCCGACGATCGCCATGGACAGCACGATCAGGCCGCCTCCGCCCAGGCCCTGCAGCGCGCGGAACGCGATCAGCTGGGCCATGTCCTGCGCGGCCCCGCACAGCGCCGAGCCGATCAGGAAGATCACGATGGCGGTCAGGAACAGCCGTCTGCGCCCGAACTGGTCGCCGAGCTTGCCCCACAGCGGAGTGGCTGCGGTGGAGGCCAGCAGATAGGCGGTGACCACCCAGGACAGGTGCTCCAGGCCGCCCAGCTCGCTGACGATGGTGGGCAGCGCGGTGGAGACGATGGTCTGGTCGAGTGCCGCGAGCAGCAGGCCGAGCAGCAGGGCGCCGATGGAGACGAGCACATTGGCGGACACCTGCTCGCCGGCGCCGCTGTCCGGCCCGGCCGGCGGCCCCGTGCCGGGCGCGGGCCGGGTGGCGCTCGCGTCCGGCGTGCCGCCGTGCGCGTCATCGGCCATGGAGACCTCCACAGAATCCCGGGTTCCTCTCCATCGTGATCGGTGTGTCCCGTTATGGCCTGTCGAGTCCGGGCGGAAGTTCACATTCCGGGGGCGCGCCACGGCCGGTGTGGAGAAGATCTGCATAATCTCTGGAGTTCGCGAGGGGAGGGACGACGCGTGGAACAGCCGAGGGGGAACCCGTGCCCGGAGTGCGGCACGCCCAGAAACAGCGACCACACCCCTTCCTGCGCCTGCACCGACCGCGCCGCCGAAGCCCTGCGCGACGCCCGGACGGCGGAGGCCGCCGCCGCCGAGGACTTCGATCCGCTGCGCATCCGGCCGTACGTGGAGCTGGACGGCCGCCCCGCGGCCGATACGCCGGACGAGGAGGCCGGCGCCTCCGGCACCCCGGCCGACGCGACCATGCCGCTGCGCGCCGTGCCCCCGGAGACCACGGCCCTCCCCACTCCGCTCGCGCCGGCCGCCGGCCGGCCCAGCCCCGACGACCTGGAGCTCTTCGAGACCACGCCCTCGCCGGGCGAGCCCGCCCCGGTCTCCCCCGACGACACCGCACCCCCGCGCCGGCGCCGCGGCGCCACTCTGCTCGCGGCAGCGGGAACCGTGGTCGCCGTCGTCGGCGCCGCCGGCTGGGCGAGCGGCCTCTTCTCCTACGAGCCCCCGTCCCGCGACGAGTCCCTCCCGGACGAGACCAGGGCGAGCGTCCCCGACGTCACCCCCTCGGAGGTCTCCCCCGCCCCCGGCTCCGGCGCACCCTCCGCCTCCCCCTCCTCATCCCCGTCCGGCTCGCCCTCCGCCAGCGCGAGCACGTCCGGCTCCCCCTCCCCGTCGGCCTCCAGCGCCACCCCGTCCCCGTCCCGGACGTCCCCGTCCGCCCGCCCGTCGACCAGCGACGCCGAGCCGGCCGAGACCGCCCAGGAGGACGAGGGCGCCCGCCGCGAGGCCCCGCCCCCGGTGCTCCGCCGCGGCGACCGGGGCGAGGAGGTGGCGGAACTCCAGTCACGGCTGGCCCAGTTGCACCTCTACAACGACGAGATCCACGGCAACTTCAACCGCCGCACCGAGGAAGCCCTGCGCACCTACCAGTGGTCCCGCGGCCTCCGCGACGAACTAGGCGTCTACGGCCCCGAGACCCGAAAACTCCTGGAATCCGAAACCCGCGAACCCTGAAACCAACGCGCCCCAATACGGGGCGCGGGGCCCCTCACAACCCCGACCGGCACCCACTCCCCCAGGGGCGCGGGGAACTGCGCGACCAGCCACACACGACCCACACCCGGCAACGCACCTCAGACACCCCCCACGGGCACGGGGAACCGCACCGACGGCCCCCTCACAACCCCGACCGGCACCCCCTCCCCAGGGGCGCGGGGAACTGCGCGACCAGCCACACACGACCCACACCCGGCAACGCACCTCAGACACCCCCAGGGGCGCGGGGAACTGCGCGACCAGCCACGCACAACCCGCACCCGGCAACGCAGCTAACCGCCCCCCACCACCCCCGCGTTCACTCCCCGATGTGCAAACGAACCCCGCCGTCAACCCCCGCCTCAACCCGCACCTGCGTAAGGTCCCGCACCACAACATCCGGCCCATGCGCCCCGGCCCGAGGCCCGACCCCAACGACCCGCATCCCCGCGGAGCGCCCCGCCGCGATACCCGCCGCCGAGTCCTCGAACACCACACACTCGGCCGGGTCGACCCCCAGCTCGGCCGCGCCCTTCAGGAAGCCCTCCGGATCCGGCTTGCTCGCCCCGACCGACTCGGCCGTCACCCGCACCTCGGGCATCCGCAGCCCCGCCGCCGCCATCCGGGCCGTGGACAGCGCGACGTTCGCCGACGTCACCAGCGCGTGCGGCACGCCTCGCAGGGAGGCGAGGAAGTCCCGGGCACCGGGGATCTCGACGACACCCTCGGTGTCGGCCGTCTCCTCGGCCAGCATCCGCGCGTTGTCGGTGTAGTTCTCCTCCATCGGCCGGTCCGGCAGCAGCAGTGCCATCGAGGCGTAGCCCTGCCGCCCGTGCACGACCTTCATCACCTCGTCCCCGTCGAGCCCGTTGCGCTCGGCCCAGCGGCGCCAGACGCGTTCGACGGCCGCATCGGAGTTGACGAGGGTGCCGTCCATGTCCAGCAGGAGGGCCCGGGCGGTGAGTACGGCGGTGGCCGGCATCGGCAGCTCCAGTCGCTTGAGGCGGAGGAACTCGGCGGCGCTCCCCCGGAAGGACAAGGCGGCCCCGCCCGCCGGTCAGGGAGAACGGGCGGGAGCCACTTTGTTCACCCACGGTACAAAACGATCCCGCCCCCGCGCCACCGGCCTCCCCCGCACCCCCCGGCGACGACCCCACGGTCACAGAACCCCCGACGACGGCCTCACCCGGTGACCGCCTCCCAAAGACTCCACACCCCGAGCCCCAGCATCAGCAGCGCAGCAACCTGCGTGATCAGCCGCAACGGCACCCGCCTCATCAGCGCCTTGCCACCCACGATGCCCAGCCCCGCCACCGCCCACAGCGCCAGCACCGCACCCAGCCCCACGGAGAGCGGGTCGTCGTAACGAGCGGCGAGATTCGCCGTCATGATCTGCGTCAGATCACCGAACTCGGCGACGAGGATCAGCATGAACCCGGCCCCGGAGACCTTCCAGAAGCTCTGGTTCGCCGGCTTGCGGATCTCCTCCTCGTCCTCGTCCTTCTTCATCAGCAGCATGGCCGCGCCGCCCAGGAACAGCACCCCGGTGAGCGCGTGCACGATCTGCTGCGGCAGCAGCGTCAGCACGCTGCCCGCGGCCACCGCGAGCGCGACATGCAGCGCGAAGGCGGCGGCGACGCCGGCGAAGACGTAGGAGGCGCGGTAGCGGGTGCCCAGGACGAGACCGGCGAGCGCGGTCTTGTCGGGCAGTTCGGCGAGGAAGACGACGCCGAAGACGACGGCCGTCACGGTCAGGCTGATCAACGGTTCCTCAATCGGTCGGGGCTGCCCCACCGAGAGTGCTGTGCGACAAGCGGACACCTCGGCACGGCAGCGCACTCGGTGCCCGTGCCGTGCGGCACGGGCATGCACTGCTTGCCGAAGGTCTCGCTGGCGGGCCCGAGCACCTGAACGTGCTCGCAGGCCGCCTCCGGGCGCCGGCTCAGGCGGGCTGAGCAGTATGTCGACGGTCCGGCGAAGAGCTACTCCCCTTCTGCGCCCTCCATCGTACGGGACACCCTCATCGGACCGCGGGCGAGAAAATTCACAGCTCAACCACACCGCACCCATAGACGTGTCATGAACACGTCTCTAGCTTCTTACCGGAGAGACCCCTCTCCGTCATGCGGCGTGGCGAGCATGCCCCTGCTCGTGTCTCAACGCCCCTACCCCACAAGGGAGTTCGCATGCCGAAGTTCTACGCGCGTCGACGGCTGAGCGTCCTCACCGCGCTCACCGGGCTCATAGCCTCCCTCGGGCTGTTCAACGGCCCGACCGCCTCCGCCGCTCTCCCCACCCCCATCAGCGCCTCCACCGCCCGCAGCTATCTCGCCACGCTCACCGTGGCCAGCGAGGACCGCACCGGCTACGACCGGGACCTGTTCCCGCACTGGATCACCCAGTCCGGCACCTGCAACACCCGCGAGACCGTCCTCAAGCGCGACGGCACCAACGTCGTCACCGACTCCAACTGCGCCGCCACCAGCGGCAGCTGGTACTCGCCGTACGACGGCGCCACCTGGAGCGCCGCCTCCGACGTCGACATCGACCACCTGGTGCCGCTCGCCGAGGCCTGGGACTCCGGCGCCGACTCCTGGACCACCTCGCGCCGCCAGGCGTTCGCCAACGACCTGACCCGCCCGCAGCTGCTCGCCGTCACCGACAACGTCAACCAGGCCAAGGGCGACCAGGACCCCGCCACCTGGATGCCGCCGCGCTCGGCGTACCACTGCATCTACCTGCGGGCCTGGGTGCAGGTGAAGTACTACTACGACCTGTCCGTCGACCCGGCCGAGAAGTCCGCGCTGCAGAGCCGCCTGGCCAGCTGCTGACGCCCGGTCCGTAAACGCCTGACCTCCGGGATCTCCCCGCGGGCCTCCGTCGCTGCGTACCGTACGCAGCGACGGAGGAAGGGGTCACCATGGCCGGACTGCGCCTCGGACCGCTGCTGAGATACCTCGACGGCTCGTCGGCGACCGTCTGGGTCGAGACGAGCCGTCCGGCCACCGCCGAGGTGCGCTGCGCCGACGGCAGCGGCGGCAGCGCCCCCACCTTCCAGATCGCGGGCCACCACTACGCGCTGGTCACGGTGACCGGGCTGACCCCGGGCACGGCCACCCCGTACGAGGTGTTCCTCGACGGAACCCGGGTCTGGCCGCTCGCCGAGGAGCCGTACGCCTCCCTGCCGCCCTCGGTGATCGCCGCGCCGGGCCCCGGCGCCGGAACCCGTATCGCCTTCGGCTCCTGCCGCTGGGCCTCGCCGCCGCCCGGCGAGCCCGACCCGGTCGGCCCGGACGCCCTGGACGCCCTCGCCGCACGGCTAGCCGCCGACCCCGCCGGGGAACGCCCCGACGTCCTGCTCCTGCTCGGCGACCAGGTGTACGCCGACGAGACCTCCGACGCCACGCGCGCCTGGCTCGCCGCCCGCCGCGATCTGAGCGACCCGCCCGGCGACCAGGTGGCGGACTACGAGGAGTACACCCACCTCTATTACGAGTCCTGGCTCGACCCGCGGGTGCGCTGGCTGCTGTCCACCGTGCCCTCCTGCATGATCTTCGACGATCACGACGTGATCGACGACTGGAACACCTCCGCGTCCTGGGTCGAGGACATGCGCACCACCTCCTGGTGGCGGGAGCGGGTGCTCAGCGGGCTGATGTCGTACTGGGTGCATCAGCACATCGGCAATCTCTCCCCTGCGGAGCTGGCCGCCGACCCGGTGTACGCGGCCGTGCGGGAGGCTCCCGACGGCACCGACACGCTGCGCGCCTTCGCCGCGGCCGCCGAGGCGGACGCCACCGCCGTGCGCTGGAGCTACCGGCGCGACTTCGGCCGGGTGCGGCTGCTGATGGTGGACAGCCGCGCCGCCCGCGTACTGGAGGAGGGCCGGCGCTCCATGCTCGATCCGGGCGAGTGGGAGTGGCTGCGCACCGAGGCCCGCGAGACCCGCGGCTCCTGTGACCACCTCCTCATCGGCACGTCCCTGCCCTGGCTGCTGCCGCACCTGGTGCACGACGTGGAGGCGTGGAGCTCGGTGCTGTGCGGCGGCGCCAAGGGGCCGCGCTGGGTGCGCCTGGGCGAGAAGCTGCGGCGGGCGGCCGATCTGGAGCACTGGCCGGCCTTCCCGGAGTCGTTCGCCGAGCTGGCGGAGCTGATCGCCGAGGCCGCGTCGGGCCCGGACGCGCCGGCCACGGTGTGCGTGCTGTCCGGCGACGTCCACCACGCCTATGTCGCCGAGCCGCACTGGCCCGAGGGACGCGAGCCTCAGGCACGGGTGGTGCAGCTGACCTGTTCGCCGGTGCACAACTCCATTCCGCTGTCGATACGGCTCGGCTTCCGCTTCGGCTGGAGCGCCCCGGCCCGCTGGCTCGGCCGCCTCTTCCTCCGGCACGGCCGCTGCGGGCGGCCGCCGGTGAGCTGGCGCAAGACCGGCGGGCCCTGGTTCGGCAATCAGCTCATGACGCTGTCGACGCGCGGGAGTTCGGCGGTGCTGCGCCTGGAGCACGCCCGCGCGAAGGGGCGCGACGGGGCGGCGGCACGGCTGCGCACCGTGAGCGAGACCAGGCTGAGCGACTGAGCCTGCGAAGGGGCGCGGCGGCGCGGCGGCGCGGCGGCGCTCCAAGCGGCCGGGGTGTGGAGTGCGTCACGACGTTGAGCACCGGCCCCGGGGGCGGCACGTATCCCTCACCGGTGACGTCAAGGGGCAGCGGCGAAGGGGCCGTTCTGCCCGCATCGGCGTGATCTCAGAGCCGAAACTTGAACTTGCAAGTATTGGTTAGGTCGACCTAACGTGGGCGCCCGGTGTTCCCCCGGACCGGCCGACCGGGCCGGCCTGACCGAAGGAGACCCCGCACATGACCGAACGCCTCAACAGCTGGCAGCCGTATGCCCTCGGGCTGTTCCGCATAGTGGTCGGCCTGCTGTTCGCCTGCCACGGTGCCCGCGCCCTGCTCGGGGCGTTCGGCGGTGTGGACGGCAACGGCGGCACCGAGGAGATGGGCGCCTGGCCCAACTGGTACGCGGCCGCCATCGAGTTGGCCGGAGGCAGCCTGGTGCTGCTCGGCCTCGGCACCCGCGCCGCCGCCTTCATCGCCTCCGGTGCGATGGCCTACGCGTACTTCACGGTGCACCAGCCCGAGGCGCTGTGGCCGATCCAGAACGACGGCGAGGGCGCCGCGATGTACTGCTGGGCCATGTTCCTGCTGATCTTCACCGGCTCCGGCGCCTTCGGCCTGGACCGCCTGTTCGCCCGGCGCACCTCCGGACAGGAGCAGCAGCCCGACCGGTCACCGGTGGCCGCCTGATCCACGGCGGGGCTCCCCGCCGCCCCCGGGCCCCGGTGGCCGATGACGGCGCACCGGACTCCCTGCTCCCGGCCCGCGGAATCGCCGCTCCCGGCACGAGGCTCTCCGCGCCCGGCGCGCGGACTCCCCCCTCCCGGCACGAGGACTCCCCGCTCCCGGCACGAGGACTCCCCCCTCCCGGCACGAGGACTCCCCGCTCCCGGCGCGCGGACTCATCGTTCGTCGCGTCGTTCGTCGCGCGGCTTCTCCCCCCCTCCGGCACACGCACCATCCTCGTCCGACGCGCGAACCCCCCGTGACCCTTCTGTCACCCGCCGCGCGTACGCTGTATGGCTGTCATCGGCCACTCCTGCCTCATCTGCCGCTCCCCCGCGACAGCCCGGCACGGTCTGGCCCACGGGGGAGCCATGGGGAGTATCGGGTGGAGAGTCTCGCGTCGCTGGTCGGGAGCCCATGGATCTATGCGGTGGTGGTGCTCTCCGTCCTGCTCGACGTCTTTCTGCCGGTGCTGCCCAGCGGTGTCCTGGTGATCACCGCGGCCACGGCGGCCGCCGCGGGCACCGCGACCGACGTGCCCGACATCGTGGTCCTCACGCTGTGCGCCGCCACCGCCTCCGTGCTGGGCGATCTCGTCGCCTACCGGCTCGCCTGGCGCGGCGGACCCCGGCTGGACCGGGCGATAGCCCGCTCCCGGCGGCTGACCCACGCGCAGGAACGTCTCGGCGCGGCACTGGCCCGCGGCGGCGGCGCGCTGGTCGTGCTCGCCCGGTTCGCGCCCGCCGGACGCTCGGTGGTCTCCCTCGGCGCGGGCGCCGCCCACCGCCGCCCCCGCGACTTCCTCCCCTGGTCCGCCCTGGCGGGCCTGACCTGGGCCGCGTACAGCGTGGCCCTCGGCTACTTCGGCGCCCGGTGGCTGGGCGCCACCTGGGTCGCCACGGCCGTCTCCGTCGGCGCCCTCTTCGGGGCGGGCGCGGGAGCGGCCTTTCTGATGCGCCGCCACCCCCGCCCGTCCGAGGCGTCCTGATTCCTTGACCTTCCTCGACCTTCCTCGGCCTTCCTCGACCTTCCTCGACGCGGAGGCGGCGACCCCGGACGGGAGCCGCGCCTAACCCGCCTTGCGGGCGGGGGCGCCGCGCACCTCCAGGCCCGCCAGGAGTTCGGCGGTGGCCTCGGTGATGGCGTCCACGGCCCGGTCGAAGACCTCGCGGTTGTGGGCGGCCGGCGCCCGGAAACCGGACACCTTGCGGACGAACTGCAGGGCTGCGGCCCTGATCTCCTCCTCGGTCGCCTCCTCGGGCAACGCGGGCGGACGCAGGGTCTTGATGCTCCGGCACATGCCCCCAGTCTGGCCCCTGCCGGCCGCCTCTTCCACGATCGGGTGAAAGGCAGCGCGGACTCCCGTACAACCCACCCCATAGAATCGAACAGGCGTATCATTGGGGCGTGGCCGAGACCTATGACTTTCCGAGTGACCTCCTCGCCGGTCAGGAGGAACTGCATCAGGTCCGGGCCGAGCTGTCGGCCCTGCTGAAGCGCCTCCCCTGGTCGGTCGAACCTCTCGACGGCTTCAGCGACGACAACGGCTGGCGCAAGGTCGAACGCCCGGCCTCGCCCGGCTGGACCGAGGACGAACAGGCCGAGGTGGAGAAGCTGCGGCGCCGCGAGCACGAGCTCGCGGTGTTCATCAGCACCCACCGCTACTGGTCCGAGCTCAGCGGCGCCGACCGGATGCGCGCCCGCTCCGCACTGAAGCACGCGCACGAGCAGACGGCGAAGGACGCCGCGAAGAAGGACGGCGAGTAGCCGGGCAACGGCGACAGGCCCCTGCGTGGTCGCGCAGGGGCCTGCGTCAGGTGGGCGCGGGGAGTGACCGCGCGCGCAGTTGATCCCTCAACGATCTCCCGAACGATCAGCAAGAGGCCCCTCACCGAACCGGCGAGGGGCCTCTGACCTGTGTGGGCGCGGACGGTTTCGAACCGCCGACATCCTGCTTGTAAGGCAGTACGCTTAGCCGAGACTCTAACCAGCAACAACGTCAACTAGGATGGCGTCCCGCCAGGTGGTGTAGCCGATCAGTGTTGAGGTGTGCGCGGGC